>JAKUOE010000032.1 GCA_022449845.1 Candidatus Thalassarchaeum sp. | reverse complement strand
TTGAAGGCATCCGAATCGCCGGTGAGTTGGAGGAAGGGCTGGACGGTTCACGGGTGGCAGGGTCAGGATTCAACCTAGGGAATACCGAGGAAGTAAGCATCAATGATCTCGCGGAACTATGCATTCAAGTGACTGGGTCAGAATCAGGAATTCAATATCAAGAAGTGGGACACCCAGGGGAGTCGCAGCGACGTGTACCCGATATCTCAGAATCACAGAGAGTCTTGGGCTGGTCACCATTCCAGAGTCTGGAAGAGGGGTTGCGTTCATGCTGGCGCTGGCTTCAGGCCGAACATCCCTGAGAAGTCAATCATCTTGTGGTAATTTCCACTTGACGATGATGGCTGCAAGCAATGCGACAACGCCGGCGACAATGCAGGCACCAACCATGCCTTCAATGAACGATTCTCGGGCAGATGCAATGAGGTCGGCGCCTTCTGGGTTGCCAAGTTCAAGCATTCTCTGACCGATGGTGATGGCGGCAGGGAAGGATTCCTGAATCACGCCAGATTGCCCGGATGCTGAAGCCGGGATGATGATGGTTGATTGGTAAATCTCGTTGAGAACACTGCCTCCAATCGCAATCCCAAGGGCGCCGCCACCCTCTCTACTGGCGTCATTGGTTGCACTGCCCACTCCCGCTTTGGAATGAGGAATTGCATCCATGACAGCTGTAGTCGAAGGAGCCATTGTCAACCCCATTCCAATCCCTAGGAGGAAGAATGTTGCAGCGATTTGGGGATAACTGGTATCGATATTCACTTGCGTGAAGAGGAACAAGCCGGTCGCGACAAGACACAATCCTGTGGAGATGACATTGGGGCGACCAAACTTGGCCACCAACCGATCACTGTTCGCTGCAGCCGGCATCAATCCAATGGGCAACGGGAAAAATCGAATCGCGGCTGAAAATGGAGAATGGCCCCGAACCAGTTGGAAATGCAACATCTGCATGAACATGAACGAAAACATGACGAAAAAAGCCATGGCGATGGCGATTAAACCGATTGAGAAGCGATGATTTTTGAAAAATTCCAACGGCAAGAGAGGGAATTCCGTACGCTTCTGCCATGATATGAACAACAGGCAGGATATTGCGCTAATCGCAAAGGCAGCGATGACTTCGGTATTTGTCCAACCAAGACTGGGGCCTTCGATAATTCCGTAGAGAAGAGAACCTAGGATAATTACAGAGAGGAGAGCACCCACGACATCGAGTGGTCGTTCTTCATTGTCTTTGGAACGAGGGACAATGACTGCGCCAGCGATTAGAGCGAGAAGAATGATTGGGACATTGATCAAGAAAACCATTTCCCAATCGTATGTCTCAACAGCCCAACCCCCAACGAGAAGGCCGATTGGGGCACCCACCCCTGCCATCGCAGCCCAAATTCCAATGGCCTTCCCACGTTCTTCAGGTGGGAATACAACCAATACAACCGACAATGGAGATGGCATCACCAATGCCGCGCCCAAACCCATCGTTGCACGGGCGAGGATAACGTCGGTTGAGGAATCAGCGTAGAAAGCAGTCCATGCTGAGGCTGCGCCAACGATGATGAGGCCGATTTGAAGTGCACCCTTTCGACCGAAACGATCACCAAGTGCACCCATCACCAGAAGGGTGCCGCCGAATACGAGCATGTACGCATCCATAATCCATTGCAATTCTGAATTGTCAGCACTGAGGTCAGTAGACAAATCGGGCAACGCCACATTCAACGTCACATTGTTGAGCATCACGATGACTAAACTCAAACTCATGACGCCGAGGATTACCCAACGGTTGGTGGGGTACTGGGCGTCTGAATCGTCCATGAAATGGGGCAATTGTTGCGGGTATATTATGTTGAAAGTGAGCGGTTCAATCATTGTTTAATGCGTCAAATAATTGTGGTGTCAGGCCCAGAACTGTTTCTTCGGCACCCGCCACGACTCTTGCATAACCACCCATGGGACCCGCGAGGTCGTAGCCACCGGCCTTCCCTCTCCATGAATCTGAAATGACGAGTGCTTCAATCATTTCATCATCCAATGAATCGAAGGATACTGTGGCGGATTCGAGCCAAGATTCAACCGCACTTCCACGAATCAAGGCTGTTCCAGTCCAAACGCGATGATTCCGACCACTGAGTCGAAGCAGCATGGTCAAAGCCTCTCTTCGATCTCCAGGCTTCCCCATCGGTCGCAGAGGATCATCGGGGTCTTCGACCAAAGTATCGGCAACGATCACGAGCGGGGCGGAGCATTCTCTCTGGGCAGATGCGATCTTGCCCAACAACGTGTGCTCAACCTGTTCGGAGATTGGAATACCATGCCTGTGTGGGCGCTCGCGCGCGCGTAAGGGGAGTTGTATCACCTCATATCCCAATGCCTCCAGCATTGATGCTCTACGTTGCGAACCAGAGGCAAGATGGACGGATTCCATGCCAATCGGAGGAGGGTGGCGTTTATCTTCTTGAAGTGAATCGGTCGCTCTGGTGGCCCAATGAGCGATGCATCGGTGAGAATCCCAACCTACATCACGGGATTGGATGAACAGATGCAAGGAGGCATTCCGAAAGGGCACCTTTGTCTACTCGCTGGTTCATCCGGTTCGATGAAATCCAGTCTCGGATTTGCAATGCTCTACAACGCAGTCCTTGAAGGTCGAACATCGGGAATCTACGTGACACTGGAACAATCCAAGGAATCGCTCGCAGGACACATGGCCAACATGGGTATGAATGTCGATGACCCGCGTGTCCGCAGTAACATCGCCATCATCGATCTCGCTGACCTGCGTGTGCAATTGCACGATGCGGGGACTGCGCATCAAGTTGATTGGATGGGTCAACTCATCAAACAACTGACCAATTATCGAGAGAGTATCGGCTTTGAAGTTCTGGTCTTCGATTCTTTGGGGGCCTTCTTCACCCTGACACAGATGGACAACCCTCGCGATGAAACATTCCGCTTCTTTGAAGCATGTCGCCGGTTGGGATTGACGACATTCATCATCTGTGAAATGATGGGTGAAATGAAGAATCAATTCGGTGAATTCGGCATCGAGGATTATCTTTCAGATGGTGTGCTACACCTGACCATGGAGCGGGCGGGTGCCCAAATCAACCGGAAGATTGCCGTCGTCAAGATGCGGCATACAAACCACACGTTGGGTTACCACCCTCTACAATGGGACAGTGCAGCAGGAAAGTTTGCTGTTCGCTGAAGATTCACTCGACCGTGACTGACTTCGCCAGATTTCGCGGACGGTCCACATCGCATCCGAGAGCGAGGGCCGTATGGTATGCGATGAGTTGTAGGGGGAGCACGGTCAACATCGGAGTGAACATCGGATCCGTCGAAGGAACTGGAATCGAGATGTCCGCTTCTTCGGCAATCGAATCGCCAGCTTCGTGAATGAGGATAATCTTGGCACCACGAGCGCGACATTCGTGGATGCTGGAGATTGTCTTATCCTTCAACGAATCATTCGGGGCGACGACAACGACGGGGCTGCCTTTTTCGAGCAGAGCGATTGGGCCATGCTTCATTTCTCCCGCAGGATAGGCCAAACAGGGAATGTAAGCGATTTCCATCAATTTGAGGGCCCCTTCTCGGGCGACCGGTGCAGAGATTCCCCGGCCCAGGAACAGGACACTCTTTGCATTCTTCACAATCTTCACAACTTTCTTGACTGGCCCGGGATCTGCAAGATACTCTTCGACCAACTGGGGAACCTCTTGTAGGGAACGGACCAGACGCTGGCCCTCCGCACGGGAAAGTGAACGAGCCCGTCCAATCTGAATGGCAAAGAGAGACAAGGCGGCGACCATATTGGAAAACGCCTTTGTCGAAGCAACGGATTGCTCTGGACCTGAATGAATGTAGCACCCCTTCCCACATTGACGAGCAATGGTTGAGCCGACAACATTGATGACGCCACGAACGTCACCACCCTTCAACTGAATTTCCTTGACCGCGGCCAATGTATCAGCAGTCTCTCCCGATTGACTGACTGCAAAATGAATGGCCTCTGAATGGATGACGGGGTCATTGTGGCGGAATTCACTACTGACGTGGGCCAACGCCGGTACCCGGGCCAACTGTTCGATTGAGAGTCTACCAACTTGAGCGGCATGAAGCGCGGTTCCACATCCGAGGAAACGGACGTAAGGAATCTTCTGCAGGTTCTTTGAAGAAAGGCCCAAACCACCCAATCGTGCATTGCCATCTTTGAGATCCAAGCGGCCGGTAAGACATTGGCGGAGTGCTTCGGGTTGTTCATGAATTTCCTTCAGCATGAAATGGGGGTAATCGCCCAATTCAGCTTCACCCCAGTCATCCTCAAGTGTCGTTACCTCTGAATCAGAGGAACGCCCATCGACGCGACTGGTCTTCACACTCTCAGATGTGACTTCGGCCAGAACGCCGTCATCGAGCAGAATCACATGTTGGGTTAGAGCCTGCAAGGGAAGGGTGTCGCTGGCAATCCAATTCTCTCCATCTCCTACACCGATGACCAATGGAGATCCATTGCGAGCACAGATAATTTTGTCGTGGCCCTCGAAAATAACGCAGAGACCCCAAGTTCCTCGACATCGTTTCAGTGTACGCCGTACGGCAGTGAGGGGTTTTGCTCCGTTGGATATTTCTCGGTGGATGAGGTGTACCAAGGCCTCAGAATCGGTTTCAGAACGTAGTTTCACGCCTTCCTTCTCCAATCTATTTCGCAACATTCGGGCATTCTCAATAATTCCATTGTGAACCAATGCAATCTTCCCATCCTCTGAACAGTGGGGATGTGCGTTGGCGTTGGTTACGCCTCCGTGTGTTGCCCATCGAGTATGAGCAATGCCGCAGGTGCCTTCGATTTTCTTGGGGAGTTTGGACTCAAGATCTGCGACCTTGCCAGTTCGCTTGTGGACTCGGATATCGCCATTTTTCACAGCAATACCTGAAGAATCGTATCCTCGATATTCCAACCGCCTGAGGCCGTCCAGCAGGAAGGGGAGAGCCTGTTTATCGCCAATGTAACCGATGATACCACACATGGAAATCCCTCACAACCTCACGGTTTCGCCACACAGTGGGCACTTAACACGTCTTGCCTTGTTCGCACGGGCATTGAATGTCGATTCACACGCCTCACAGCTTGCTGATATCTCAGGTGCAGGCAAATCTGGAAGAGGTGGGAGTTCCCCCAATTCAGGGAGAGGGGGCAATTCATCGGGTGAAGGTAGAGGGGGTAATTCACCCGGAGAGGGCAACGGGGGCAATTCATCCGTCGACGGAGGCGGAGGTAGGTCACCCAAACCAGGGAGAGGTGGTAATTCACCTGGGATTGGCAAGGGAGGGAGGCCCGAGTCCCCAATCGCCTTGTGCATATCCTCCAAGACCTGTTTCATTTCGGCGTCGGCGGCACGGCGCTCGCGGCGAGATGATCGAGCAGAACGGTTCGAGGCAGAATCATCATCCTCAACATCTTCTTCAAGGATTACAGCGCCAACTGGCGGAGGTTCATCGCTTTCAGAAATTGAAACAATCGTTTCTTCTTCATCTTCGTCAATCGACACAATCGCTGCAACTTCAATGTCATCGCCTGTGTCATCCATTTCGAGGTCGACCCAATTGTCGTTGACAAACTCGACTTCACCAGATTCCTGACGTTTACTTCGTCGATTGGAAGTCACGATGAATGTCACGAACAGGGAAAGGGAACAGAAGGTAATCAATACCGTATTCATCAGGGCTTGGAATGTGGACTCATCCAAATTCAGCCATAGACGTATATTGTCCAAAATGCCATGAGATGGAGTGGATGCGGTCGGGTCTTCGACCATCTTACGAACCCGCAGGCCATTGCTGGTCGCGTATGTGAAGTGCAACTCCCCTGAATCGTCGGTCCGCCAAGCGGTCAGCAAGACCCCGCTACTGAGCATGTCGGAGAGCCACATATCCTCGCTATCATCTCCATCTGACAGCAGGCCATAGTGGAGTTTCGGGCCGGTCGGTGAAATCGCATCATAGAGGACTTGGACGCCACGATTTGTTTCAAGAATCTCAATGTTTGACAAACCTCGAGCCGGTGTACGTGTCTCGACGCCCTGCAACCATGAGGGAGGAGAGATTCGAGTGACGAGTTCAGCATCTGCTTGACTACCTTCTCTCCATGCGGTGAAAATGACCTCCGAACCATTGCTGTTCTCAATTAACAACATCTTCCCTGCCGTTGCATGGTCTCCAGCAGCAATCCAGAAAGCCCAATTTTGCTCGTCCAACTCTCCATGTGCGTAGAAAATTCCGAGACGTTCTTCGCCCGTAGAATCATCGCGTAGGTCTTGATACAAGAGATGGATATCGTCATTGCCGATTTCAATCTCGAGGGGTGGGTCTGAGCGTGGATAGAGATCGATATCGAGAGTCGCGTTACGATGAATGACCCAATCATCGGCAGATAGAGGGGAATCTGTCTCGATGAGGAAGATGGACGTGATGTCCTGATAGGTTCCTCCTGTGACAAGATCGCGGTGGTAACCAGCGAGTACAACGGTGTCATCCTTTTGATCCAACCCAAGACCCCAATACGTTCCCTCTGCAGTCAGAAGACCCGGCATCAAATCTTGTCGCGGGGTCATCTGACAAGTATGATCGATGGTCGAATAGGATACTGTGGAGCGAATGAAGGCATTCTCGTCGATATAAGAACGCGTCCAAGCAACCGTAACAATGCCATGATAACTGTTGACCGTGATATCTCCAATCCACTCCGTTTCAAGAACCAGACACGTAATCAACGACTGGTCTGCAGCCATACGATGAACGGATAATTCTGTACCTTGAGATGTAAACAGGAGCGAGGCTTCACCCAATCCTGCAGAGGCTTCGATGTGACGGGTCGATTGTAGAGCAGGGGTGCGTGCACCCGATAATGTCACGATATCCTGGACGACGACGAACTCGGCGATGTTGTTGTCGGAAACAAGATCGGTTGCGGTGATAATCGTGGCCCGATAGGAGATTCCGCGTGCATCAGATACATTGCCCGAGAAAGTGAAACTAGCACTCGTCTGACCGATGATGGTCGATGCGTTGATGATATCGACCAATTCATATCCAAATTCATTCATCATACTCAATTCAATCGAGACTTGATCAGAATCGCGGGCACCCAGATTGTCAACCCGAATGGCAATGGTGTAGGGTTCATTCGGTCTGGGGACAGAGGGTGAGGTCGTCACAGCACCTGGACGAATCGCAAGATCAACACCATCGGGTCGTGATAAGACTGGGAAGATGATGTTTCCAGAATTGTCGGTGCGATCTGATTCTGCAATGGCCTGACCAGGATCAATGATGACTTCCAGTTCCTGGTTACCACTGGCCATAGGATTCCAATACAGGATGACTTCGATGACCTGACCTGGTTCGATGAGTGGAATGGTCGCTTCACTGCGCTTGGTTCCGAATTCCCTCAGGTGCACAACGACTTCTTCTGCGTCGGCATCACCATTGTTCCTCACATCTGCTCGAACCTCTAGGAATGTGTTCACGTAGGCCTCATCCACAGGAACGCCATACTCTTCAACAGAGATGGAACCAAAGATGGAGAGATCGGGTGCGGGAGGGAAGTTGTCAACTTCGACCGTTCGTCGTAACTCATCGCTAATGACACCCGATTCATCACGACCTTGGACAGCGATACGATGGAAGCCATCTTCCAATTCTGTTGTATCCCAACTCACAGACCAGTCGACTGTGGTGTAATCCTCACTGGTCGAGACTTGGATTTGATTCCATTCGCCGCGTCCGATGCGCCATTCCACATAATCGGGATTCGGAGTGAGGAAAGTACCGGAAATGGTGGTGGTCCCACTCACGGGTTCCTGACCGCTCGGATTACCGATGGAGATACTCTGGCTACCGAGCATCAATTCAATCACTTCGGTATCAGACCACGCATTGGTGCTATCTCGTGCTTTGACATCGATTGTGATTTTATCATCATCAACCCAATCTTGGGCGAGGAAATTGTGAGACCAATTCACAGTTCCAATCGCTTGGGTCCAGTCAAAGGCAACTCGTTCCTCACGTGGAGAACCTGGTTCCTGATACCAATACCATCCTCGAACGAGGACCTCTTCAATATCGGCGCCTTCCGTATCAGATTCTGCAATTCCTCGAACTCGGTAAGTCTCCCCTTCAATCAACCAATCATTCTCTAACGGACTCTCAATCTCGACCCAGTCACCTGCACCAGAGGGTGGGGGTTCAGTGGTATTGTTACTGCCACTACCGCCTCCACCACCGGTGCCAGTGAGATTCTGTAGTATACGAGCGCCATCGACGATGCCGAAGCCATACTTCTCATTCCAGTCCTCATCTAGGTCTGTGTCGTAAGGACCACCACGAAGTTCGGAGTTTTCGCGGAGTAATTCACGGACATCGTCGAGATCGAGATCATCGTCAATACCCAACATGATGGCAATCAATCCACTAACGTGAGGTGTGGCCATACTGGTTCCATCTTGAGAGATGTAACTGTTGTCAGCCATGGGTCGGGGTTGGTTGGGCAACTGCAAAGATCCAGCCTCATGTCTGGCCGCGTTGATTCCTGAGCCAGGGGCGACCACGTCAGGTTTCAGTTCATCCCAATCATCATCGTCGCCATCATCCTCTCTGGGCCCCCAATTCGAATAGGATGCAATCTCGTCGTTCTCTCGGTCGTGCGTATCTTTCTCATCGATGGCGCCGACGGCAATGGATGTGTCGGCACTTGCGGGACTGGGGACACGGCGTATGCCATCATTGCCCATTGCAATGACACAAATGAGGCCAGCGTCTGAGGCCTGATTGACAAGAGATGATTCCGCCGATGTTCCATTGTCACCCGGATCATCGGAATTGGGGTTCGTTACGCTTCCATACGACATGGAGAGAATATCGATACCATTGCTGGACTGATTGTTACCCCAATCGGTGTCGACATTGTTGATTGCCCACTGCAAGCCTCTGAGTGTATTCTGGGCATTGGTCCCACCGGCATCTGTGAGAACCTTGACATCGACAAGATATGCGCCAGGCGCGACACCGACGTAAACTCGGTCACTACTGCCTGTTCCGATACTGGTCCCTGCAACATGCGTGCCGTGGCCGTTGGAATCGTCGGGGTCATCGGTACCACTGGTATTGGAAAAGGTCGAGGTAGCATCGTATCCAGCGACCCATTTCTGGTCGACGTAACTCCCGGCATCAATGTCGGGATCATCATTGACATCATCGAAATCATTCAGCGAACGATGTTCATTGTCCACACCTGTATCGAGGACAGCGACGACCACATCATCGCCACGATAACCAAGGGCCTGCATGGTATCTTGATAGACGTCAGAATCCCGAACTTTCATGGCTGGAACTGAATTGTCTAAGAATGGAATCATGACATTTTGCTGTTCGACAGTGACGACACCATCCAAACGCCAAATGGGAAGAAGAGCGGGGAGAGGTACGTGGTCGAGTGAGATAGTATGAATCGATTCAAGCACATCGAACCAAGCACCTTCCTCAATCCAACCATAATCAAACAGTGTTGCCTTGAGGGCGGAGATGTCTTGGGCATCGGGATGCTCAGCATAGTCGACATGGATGGCGACGGTGAGGCGGCCATCAGGGCCCTCAATTGCAGTTGTACTGACCGATTCATACTCACCCGACAAAATTCGTTGCAGACGATCATCCATACCGTTATGATCTCGGTCTGGAGAATAAGCCATCCATGGCCCAGCCCCTCGATTGGGTGTCGGACATGCTTCACCATCTTCACAGATAAGAGCTGGTAAACCATCGACGTAGATGGTTGGTTCATCACGGATTACAACCTCACTTGAGGTGGCTGCGAAAGCCAGTGGGGACATAGACGTCAGCAGGAGTAGAAGCACTGCAATCAACGGAGCCTTGTGAGTGGCAGGAGTCGATGACATAGGCATCCCAGAGGGATGCCACCAATCGGAGCCCTATAACTCCAACCGAATCAGGACCATAGGTCCTGGGACGAAATCAGTTATGGCCACTCCAAATGTTTGGGACTTGTAGTGCAGCGCAATACAGTGATTCCTGCAATATCTACCGCCTTGATTTTGCCTTCGCAGATGGGGCATTTCGCCTGTTCAGCGAGTTGCTCTAACCAAGCCTGCCGAGTTTCGATTTCATCACCTTCCTCACGAAGTCTCTCAAGAGTTCGGCGAGCGGGGCCGGACAATCCATCATTCCAAGGATCTGTAGAGATATCTCCCATTCGTGATTTAATCGCCGTATCTTGTGCTTCTCGACTCCCTTGGGATGAAGGGCCACCATCCACGGTTCCAATAGGGACAAGGCCCCCTTTCGCAATTGGTTTTGCCAGCACATAACAGGCAATGAATCCAGTGATGTGAGCGAGGTGTGCGACATTCGAAGTTGAGCTTGGGTACTGCATGACCTCAAGTCCGAATTTGAACAATGCAATCCAAGCGACGGGCCTCCTACGGATCAAAATTAATGGGAACTCAATCTCATCCTTCGGCCAGCACGCAAGATAGCAACCGAGCAATCCAAAGGCAGCTCCAGAGGCACCAATACATGGTACCCAACTTCCCCAATTGGCCAGAGTCCAACCGATATTCCCGCCAAGGACACCAATGATGTAAATCCAGAGAAATCGCCCTCGGCCCAAGCGCTGCTCAAGGGGTACACCGACCAAAATGATGACCAACACGTTCCCGAGAAGGTGAAGTAATCCGGCGTGCAGCCATGCGGCTGAAATCAGACGATGGAGATGTTCGGACTCAAACGCAACCGCCGGAACCAATGCGCCTTGAACAAAGAGGTTGAGATCCAAACCCCATCTAATGGTCGCCTGAAAGAGATACGTCAACATGAGAGAAGCGCCGATTGCAAGGGACAAGGGTGTTTTTCGGATCCAGGCATGAATCAGCGGAGCCACCGCAATGACGGCCCAACAACCGAACCAGACCCAAGGGCTCATGGGCATTGTCGGCCCGACCGGATGCTTGACCCCTTCGCCGCAGGGCTCAAGCCAAGTGTGTGATTCGAGAAGGTGTGGCTCTACTTCAGGTCGAAGCGTTGACGGTGCGTAGAGGCACCCGAACTGTGATTGAAAATTTCAATATGAAAATTGATTCCGGCAATTGCATTATTCTAACTGGAGAAAACGGTTCTGGGAAATCGACCTTGCTGGAGGCAATCTCTGGAATCCTGCCGATTCAATCAGGAAAGGTGACGTTGCCTCGACCATTTGGATTGACATTACAATCTGGAGGTTTCAATGGAGATGAATGGGTCGTTGAGCGTGTCAATCATGCCGCGGATGCAGCCGGAGTCGCAGGAAATACGAATATTCTGTTGAAGCGTTGGAATCTCGATCATCGCAGTCATGACAGAATAGGGCATCTTTCCGGAGGAATGGGTCGTCGATTGGCTGTCCTACAAGGATTGATGCCTGCCTATGGCGAGCAACCGAGAATCTGTCTCCTGGATGAACCTTCAGAAGGATTGGATGAAGAATCAGTTCAGACATTGGTCATGGATATCGCAACCCTGCGTGCCCGAGGCCATGCATTCCTCATCGCCACGCACGACGCGCGCCTGAGGGAATGCGCAACGACAATCATGGATATGGATGGAAGTTCAACCGATGTCGAAGCGAGACAAGGGACTGAGGAGTGTCCACAACTTACCTCAATCGAATCCAAGACAACGGTGACACGTTGGTCGTCAACCTTGGATCGGCGAACGATGTGGCCGTTACTTTCCCGTGGAATCCCGCTAATCGCATCGATGCTGGTACTCTTCGCACTACTTGGCAATGATGTCCGGTCCGTCGTACTTGTACCGACATTCTTGGCCTCTATTCCAGCACTATCTGCCTTGCATCATGCGAAGGAGGCACGCGCGGGTGATTGGTGGCAGGCCATGGGGGGACGATTGTTCACTGTGGATCCCTTGTCAGTTCTACTGATTCTGATTTCTCCATTGTTGACCGCCACTGTCTTCGGAATTGAACATGAGGGCTCGGAATGGATACTAATCGGCATCCCATTCGTTGGAATCTATCTCGCGAGTGGGGCGATACATGAACTGGCGATGAAAATGCCTAGAGCCGAAGCGCAATATGTCCCACTCCTGTCCTTGATTCTCATCTGGCCTCTACTGATTGCGAATGATGCCATTGCGGACTGTTCTTCGAATACGATGTGTTCGGATCCATGGACCTCGATATTGATGGCCACATGCATCCCACTCATCATCTGGTTCGGGCTCCCAGCACTGCACCCGGGCACAGCGGCAAATTGATGGGAGAAAGGCAACGCCGCACAGATATGCGCGGCGTTTGGCTGATGCTGGCGGGTCTTGCGATTGCGGGCAGGGCAATGGTGCTCGGCTTTGTTACCGCACCCGGGGCGAAAGGGTTTGAGGTCGATTCTTATCGAATCATCTTCTGGCATGTTCCCGCAGCATGGACTTCCTTCATCACATTCGGCATGCTGTTTGTGGGTAGCTTGACCTGGTTCTGGAAGCGCTCCGAGTG
>JAKUOE010000031.1 GCA_022449845.1 Candidatus Thalassarchaeum sp. | reverse complement strand
CTCTCGGAATTTGAAGCCATCTATGGATTCCAGGGTGATACCAATCTCGCCCACGTCCAAGCTCCGTTGGTGCAGGCTGGCGACATCCTCCATCCTCAACTGGACGAATATGGTGGGCTACGTCCCATCGTTGTCCCTGTCGGCGTTGATCAAGACCCACATCTTCGATTGTGCAGAGGGTTGGCGGGCAAGACCAACTGGTTCAATGTCAATGACCGCAAGAACGGCGGCCTGAGAATCACTGTCTCTGTCATGGATGAGAATCAGAGCATCGTCGCTGGTGACAAAGCCTCAACGAAAGCCGTCTTCGCGAATATCGTTGAAATCCTCAGTGGATTGGGTTACAGCGATATCATGGCGGATGCCAAACATGGTATCGTCGACCTCCCGGCAGCGACCCCCAAGGATCGATATCCCATTCGCATGGGTCTGCTCACACTGGAGAGGAGCATGGGTGGACCTGGATTGCTACAACCGAGTAGCACCTACCATCGCTTCGCAATCGGGATGACGGGCGGCAAGATGTCATCCTCGATGCCCGAGACAACCATTTTCCTTACCGAGGACCTCAAGGCGATGGAGAAGAAATTCAAGCGTTCTTTCTCAGGTGGTCAATCCACTGTTGAAGAACATCGCAGGCTAGGTGGAAATCCCGACATCGATGTCGCCTTCCAATATCTCAAGTTCTTCTTTGAAGAGGATGACGCTGCGCTGGAAGAGGTGCGCAGAGGCTATGTCGCTGGCGACATACTCAGTGGCGAACTGAAGGCGATGACCATCGAGAAAGCGTCCGCTTGGTTGAGCGATTTGGCTGAACTGCGAGAACAGAATGCACATTTGGTGAATGATTTCCTCGCGGATGATGCCCGTTGAATTCAGGGCTCTGAAGTTGGATCCCAGCCGGAGATGTAACCACATTCCATCGCTTCAATTGTCGCCATCTCGTTGGAGAGGTCGACATCTAGTGATTGCAGATTCTCCACGATCCGTTCTGCACGGCTGGACTTGGGAATCGTGATACAACCGAGATCATGACAGAACTTGATGGCGACTTGGGCCGGCGTACAACCCAACCGGTTGGCGACCTCAATCAGTTCTGACTCCTTCAATTTGTGACCTCTCGCCAGTGGAGAGTAAGCCATGACCTTCGCACCGACTGCTTCAGTGGCTGCACGGAGTTCGGGACGCTGCAGCCATGGATTGATTTCGATTTGATTGACAGAAGGCAGGTATGTGGCGTATTCACGCATCGCTTCAAGGTGGTGTGCTCCATAATTTGAGACACCAATGGCCTTGACCCACCCCTGTTCCAGACAATGTTCCATTCCTTTCCAGACGGGTGCTCGATGTTCACTATCTTCGGGTGGGGCATGAACGAGGTACAAATCGATGTAATCTGTATCCAAATATTGCAGAGATTTCTGGCAATGCTCGAGTACCTCGTCGAATCCAATCGCATGCACCCTCCGCAGTTTCGTGGTGATGAACACATCCTCTCGATTGACACCCACTTCTTTCAGCGCCTCACCGACTTCATGCTCGTTCCCATACGCGCGCGCGGTGTCAATGTGCGTGTAGCCTGCCGCTAGGGCGGCTATACAGGCGGCTTTGCACTCACCGGGTTCCGACATGAGGAACACGCCCAATCCGAATGAAGGGATTTCGTGAGGATGAGATTCTGCCCCATCGGCTGAGAGGTGACTGATGCGCATGCGCAGACGGTGGGGTCGACGATTCTTGAACCCTACAGCAGGGTCATGAAGAAGTATTTCGTCACCCATGTAATCATCATCGTTGACATTGAGATCGCCAACACAACCTTTCCAATCTTCCGCATACGCTCACTTCTGGCTTCGTATGCTGCCGCCTCCTCTTCGCTCAGAGGTTCAAGTTCCCAAGGTTCCACAAGGGTTGCGAAGGGGTGACAGTCTTCAAGTCCGTCGGACCTTCGCAGGTACATGGAGGTCGCACGGTCAGAACCTCGCACCCCTCGACCCTCCGCTTCAGTCATGCTTCGAAGAGGAGACGAAATTCTCGTCTGCCACCGTGTTTCGACAGTTCCCGCTTTCCCCGATTACTGGGCCTTTCCAGGTGGTGGTGTCAGTCGTGTCGATCAGGCTGCATTGGCCTCAAATCCCGCTTGGTTCCCTGAACGAGATGAAGATGAGCGGGCTGCCTTGGTCGCGTTGTTTCGCGAAATGGTCGAGGAAGTCGGGCTCACTACCGGTTCGGATGGAATTGAAGTTGTGGATGAAAATCTTCGCGCCCGAATCCTAGAGGATAAGGGATATTGGTCAAAAGCCGCAGATTCAGGGGATATATTGGTCAATGGAAACGGGTTCACAGTCATCAGCGAACGCACCACTCCTCCGCTTGCCCCACTCCGCTTCCGCAATCATTTCTTCACCATGGAGTGTGATGTAGAACCGATACTGATTGAAGGTGAAAACGCCGAATTTGACGACTTTCGATGGGCGACACCACAGCAATTGCTCGATGAATGGCATCGGCATGAAATCCGCCTCCCTCCGCCACTTGTCATGATCTTGAGGGAACTGGTGACTGACGCGATTGAGAATTCAATCGATCAAATGTCAATCTCCCCATCAAAGGACAATGACCGCATTGAATTTGCACCCGGGGTCGAGTGTCTACCATTGCCCACAGCAACCTTACCTCCGGCAACCCACACCAATTGCTACATTCTCGGCGTACCTGGTGGTGAGAGAATCATCATTGACCCCGCAGCCAAGAACGATGAAGGACTCGCCCTATTACAGGAAAAAGTTGACCAAATCATGGCCGATGGTTCCACCATTATCGCGACCATTTTCACCCACCGTCACGCTGATCACATCGGCGATTTATCGGCGATTTCAAACATTTATCAGGCCCCAATTTGGGCAAGTTCAGAGACTCTCGAAACTATTTCTCCCTGCGACTCAGACCGAGTGTTGAAAGAAGGAGACATGGTCAAGGTCGACGAGGTTTCTTGGTCGATTATTGAAACGCCTGGACATTGTCCGGGCCAACTTTGTTTGGTTTCGCAGGCCGGCATTATTTCGGCCGACAATGTTGTTCAAGTCGGCACCATTCTCGTACCGAGTGGTGAAGGAGATATGACTGCATACATCGAGGGTTTGTACCGATTGCGAGATTACAACGCCAACCTTCTCTTCCCTGGCCACGGGCCAGTAGTGACCAACCCAAACAAACAGATTTCCCACTACATCGAGCATCGCGAGAAGCGACATGAAGCTGTATTCACGGCATGGCAGAATGGTTTGCGTGAGATTGAGGAATTGAGTCATGCTGCCTACGCCGACACACCGGATGCGCATCCAATGCTGAAGATTGATCAAACGATGAGTCACTTGGATGCGCTACGAAAGGAAGGCAGAATTTAGGGGTCGACAAGATGGATACAATCGAAGTAGCCACGCTACTGGGGAATCCCGATTGTCAAATTGAAGCCACCCATGTCGAAGGATTCGATGGTTTTCAGTTGAAAGTTTACACATTCACACCCAATCAGAAATCAACATCATCACCCGTGGTTTTCATCCCCGGTTGGACTTCTGTCATGGACGGTTGGGCACCTCTGCTTTCATCATGGGTTGAAAATCGCGTCATCTATTACGTCGAGACCAGAGAAAAAATCAGTGCTCAGACACCAAACCGCCGCCTCCGCAGATCAGATTTTGAGATGATGAAACATATCCAAGACATCGCCGCCGTCTGCAATTCACTCCAGATTCCAGACGATGCGTTGTGGTTTGGCTCTTCACTGGGTGGGACAGTGATTCTTCATGGACTCATGGAAAATCAACTCAAAGGAAAAGCCGCCTTCTTGATTTCACCCAATTCCAAGTTCCGATTCTCTGGATGGATGCTACCCATAATCTCGATGCCGTGGTGGTTTTATCCCCCTCTGATTCGACTGAGTTTACCATACCTGAAATTCCGATTGAAGGAGAAGGCCCAGTATATTCGCTATCGTCGAACCCTACTGAACGCCAACGTCCTGCGATTGAAGCGCTCAGTTCAGGCCAACAGACGGTATGACCTACCTCCCAATCTCGAAAATGTCCGTATTCCAATCGCAATCTGTGTCGCTGCCTCGGCTACCCTCCACACGGGTGATGACGCTCAACGACTCGCTGATGAATTGCCCAAGGGGCGATTGCTCGAGGTTCCCAGTAACCAGTATGCACATGAGGCTGATGTTATCGTTGACATCGATGCCTGGGAATCGGAATTCTAAACTGAATCAGGGTGACAGTTCAAACTCATCATCATCACTGGTGAATGGGTCATCCCATTCGCTCGAGGCTTCACTCAATCTGAAGTGGCCGTACAATCGCTCGATGGTCCCATACGGCCATTCACCCCGCTGCGCATCGTAACGACGAATCAGGTCGGGTCCATTCCCACCATGAAACCAGATGGGTACATCCAATCGACGGAACAGACCTTCGGCGAATCCACCGAAAGCGTGCAATCGAGGTACACCATACAAATCTGCAATCCAATCGTGGTCCTGTCCACCATCCTCGCCAGGCAATTGAGGTTCACAAGCCTCGGTAATGAGGTCAATCAATCGATTGAAGGCGGCATCCAATCCTCCTTCCTCGGCTTCCATCTCAATCTGCGGTAGAATTCCCAGAGGGTCCGTTTCTCCAGTCAAGTGCTGGAGCCACACCATGTGTGATAGTGCTCTGAATGCTCTCTCATCCATCGCCGTTTGTTCCCAAAGTGCCCATGGACCTCTGGAAACATCCAGAGGTTGAGGTAAGATACCATACCGAAGGAAGGCCTCTCTCAACCCACCCAATCGCGTGGGATCTCGAGCGACATGTGCATTCGCGAGCGTCTCTTCGATGGCAAACCACCACTGCGGTGCATTTCTTGAACCGTGTAACCGTTCACAACATTCTCGATTTTGTTCACGGAGGTCAGGCATCGGTTGACCTGCTGCGTGCAACCTCATCATGTGCATGCTCACCTGTGCATCGACACAGTGGTGGAAGAAGCAATGGTCGAAGCCGAAGATAAACGCCAGGTCAAGCGATAATGTGGGTGCATTGGCGACACCATCCCGTTCCATGGCCGTTGCAATACCTGCGGCCCACTCGACCAGAGCATCGGCATTGACATGGATTCCCCAATCGGGGTCAACCTCAGGATGATCTGTGCCCGAACGCAACAGATTTCGATACCAAAACATGGCCAACGCCTCATCGATTTCACCTCCGACATCGGCTCCTGGTGACGGGGTGCGTTCCGGGCGACTCAAGCCCGCGAGGCCACCACCAGGTGTTTCCATCTGCCGCATCGAGTCATGCTGGGCGCCCTATGTGATAAGCGATTGGCTCAAGAAGAGGCAGGGGGCGCCTTAGCCCGAGGGCGTACCATGCGTGACCAGATGTCATCATTCGATATCGCCCGAATGGCCCTTGAAATCGATGCACTCGCGGGCGCGCGATGTCGCAAGATGTACCAACCCCACTATGAGCAGGTTGTTCTGCGACTGAATCCGAAGGGGAAGCCGAACTGTGATCTCGTGATTGTTCGAGGTCAACGGGTCTACTTTAGTCAACGAGAACGCCCGATGCCACTTCATCCTCCTCAGTTCGCCATGTTATTGCGAAAACATTTGGCTAACGCTCGTCTACTCGGGGCCACTCAATTGGGATTTGACCGCATCCTGATTCTCAATTTCGATACCAAGGACGGACACAGAGACCTCGTCATCGAAATGTTCCGCAACGGTAACGTCATCCTTCTCGATGAGAATGGTATCATCATCCAGCCACTCACACACGTCGCCTATGAGACTCGGGTCATCAAGCGTGGAGAAGCCTATGTTGCTCCACCGGAGCCTATGGATCCCCGTTCTTGGTCCGAATCTGAATTGCGAGCCGTTCTGAAGGATTCAGATCGTGACCTCGTCAACACATTGGCTGGGCGCATGAGTCTAGGCAACTCCTATGCACATGCACTCTGCTCTGAGGCAGGACTCGACCCCAGTCAGGCAGCCACTGAAATTTCTGATGTCAAATCACTTCATTCTGCATTCCAAAACCTCGTCTCCAGAATCGAGGCCACAGGCGCAGTTGCAGTGGTTGACGAATTGTTTGAACCATCGACCAACCCACTCGAACTGGATGTTCAGATGGATGAACACTGCGTTGAAGTGGGCCCTGTTCAGTTGTCTGGAGACGCCCTGTTTGTCGAATTCGAATCTCTCTCTCAGGCGATTGATGCATGGAAGGGTGGTTATGACGCGAGCGCATTGTCTCGCCGCGAAGCCGAACGTCTTGCTGAAATCACCGCACCAGGGCAAACCGATTCAGAGGAAGAGAAACTGGCTCGTCGTGAAGACCAACAAGCGGCCGCCGTCGACAAATTAACGGACAAAGGTGCAAAACAGCAGGACATCGGCAAAGCCATTCAAGAAAACTGGACCCACGTCGAGTCGCTACTCAACCAAGTCCGAACATCAGTGGATGAAATCGGTTGGGACGACACTCGGACTGCCATCAAGAAAATCGATTGGATTGAATCCGCCGATCCTGCCTCGCGAACGATTCAGGCAAGACTCCCTGATGAGGGTGGAAACCCCAATCAGACCATCACTCTCCATCTGGACGAGACAGTCCATCAGAATGCGCAGCGATACTTCTCCAAGGGGCGCAAGGACAAGCAGCGTGCAGAAGGTGCGAAGGCGGCGCTAGCAGACACACAGAAACGGCAGAAGAAGGTCGACAAGCAACGCGCCAAGGATGAGGCCGCAGGTCGTGTATCAGCCACCAAGCGAACCAAGAAGTTCTGGTTTGAGCGCAATCGCTGGACGATGCTATCGAGTGGTCAATTGTTCGTCGGAGGGCGTGATGCGAAGGGCAACGATCAGATTGTCAAGAAGCATCTGACTTCAGCGGATTTGTACTTTCATGCTGACCTCCACGGCGCCCCATCGTGCTCAATGAAACTGAAGGAAGGCTTCGAAGAAGACCCGCATCCCAACCCGTTGCTTCCTGAAGGTGTCCCCTCTCTACGTCTCACACAATCACTCGACATCGCGGAGCACCCCGAGGCTGCAATGGCCGAATCGGCCCAGATGTCGGTTTGTTGGTCACGTGCCTGGGGTAGTGGTGGAGCTGCAGCCACTGCATTCCATGCAAAGCAGGGTCAGGTCAGCAAGACCACCGAATCTGGGGAATCACTCGGTCGTGGAGCGTTCATCGTACGAGGAAATCGTCATTGGTACAAGGATCTGAGTATGGAACTCACGTTGGGCATGGTCGCCATCAACGGTGTCCCCTTACCACTCGTGGGAACGCATTCAGCGGTCTCCTCGATTTGTGAGCGTTGGGTACGATTGACACCCGGCACAGAAAAGAAAGAACAGGTGGCGACCCGAATCGCCAAGGCCACGGGTTTGCTTCAGGACGACGTTCTCTCATCTCTCCCCTCAGGGAACGTATCTTTAGGTGACAGTCGAGGTATCTTTGAGTGAACGCAAGGGTAGCGTCTGAGGCAGCCCACTGCGAGCCCATTCAACCGAGTAAATCCTCGATACTCGGGAGATCTGGAACCACTGGCGCCGTAGGTGCAACCGGTTCCTGAGTTTGTTGAGGTGGTGTATACTCGACCGGCGCTGGTTGGGGCTGCTCGGCCACAGGTGCAGGAGCTGGTGTAGCGGGGATACTAGGCAGTGGAGCCACAGGTCCTGTTTGAGAAAACAGATCACGCTCAAATGCGGCCATGGCTTGTTCTCTTCCGCCTCGCTTCTTCTTTGAGCGTGAGCGTGATGCCATGATTGCCGCGACGACGCCGACATTGAGAAGCAGCAGCATCGCAATCATCGCAATGGACCCCGTATCCAACTCAAATCCCGAACCTTGTTCTCCGGCAGAATTGGACTGACTCGGCCCTTGTTCCCCTTCGACAGGCCCAGTCTGATTCTCTACAGGTTCGACAGGTTCATCTTCGATGGGTGGGAAGTACACTGTCATCATGGTATCCTTCCACATCCCATCTACACTGACACGCCCAGTCAATGCCTTGGATTCATCGACCAGATTCGTGTATGACGTGTAATAGGTCCCATTCAGGAGATTTGCTCCTTCTGAAACGAGTGAATTGCCTTGCAATGTCCAGTCCATGTAGCAGCCACTCTCACAGGCAATTGTCACGGAGATATTGGCGGTACGAGATTCACTGTCCGGCGCCTCCAATAGTTGCAGTTCAATTGTTAGAACCGGACATCCATTCAGTGAACCCCACACCTCGGGGCAACCGTCAACGGAATCCTTGCGCCCATCCCCATCGGTATCGCGTTGATTGGCCGCACACCCGTAGTCATCGGTTTCAGTCAACCATTCTGTCCCTGGACATTGATCCACATCATCGTTCACCCCATCTTCATCGGTGTCTCTTTGGCTGGGTCCACATCCTGAGGCCTCCACATCATCTTCATTGAGAGGTGTATTTGGACAGGCATCCTCGTAATTGTAAATCCCATCTCCATCATCATCAATTTGTGAACCCGAACATCCCAATTCGTTGACGATTTCCTCACGCGGTGTATTGGGACATGCATCCAAGTCATCGGTGACTCCGTCATTATCTGAATCTCGTTGTTCATCTGCACAACCATCTCCATCGACATCCTCTCCCTCATCCGTCTGTGGGCAATCATCGTTGCCATCCACGACTCCATCATCATCAGAATCAATTTCCCACTCGGAACAACCGACGCTGTTGACGTTCCAGCCGGGTTGTGTATCTGGACATTCATCGACATCATCCATCACTCCGTCCTGATCAGTGTCGAGTTGATTGGATGCACACCCATTCTCATCAACACTGAGTCCAGATTCTGTATTTGGACACGCATCCTCGTCATCGATGACACCATCTTCATCCGAATCTGCGGGAGGAACCTCACATCCATCTGTTCCGACCAGTGAACCTGGCATCGTGTGTGGGCACGCATCCATTTGATCGGCCACCTCGTCTCCATCGTAGTCGGGTATGCCGATACTCTGCTGAACGAAGAGAGAGACAGCACGATGTGTGGTCGTTGTGGGATGTAAGTTGTCGAAGAAGATGTACTCCTCAACATTCGGAGCGATGGGGGCATTGCTGTCACATGTGGCTCCATCGTGCTCACACGCTGCATGCGTCACGTTGGTGATGCCGAAATGCTCACCGGAATAATACAACATTTCGAAACCGACCCAAATGGGAATCATGTGTGTTACAACTCCGTAGGTCGAAGCCAAGTTAGCGGCCATTGTATGCATCCCTGAATTGAAATCTGCAACACGTTGTCCTAGCGCCTGCCGGTCCTGGGCAGAATCTCCACTTGCACTCGGGGTTTTCTCAAGGGGTGGTAGTTCGAAGAAGATGAACTCTTGTCCTCCGGCTGAAATCAGTTGCTCGGCATGTTCTTCGAGATTGTTGACGAGTGTCTGCGCATTGGTTTCACCATAGTTGATGAGGTCGTTCCCTCCACCCCAGATGGCTACAGCATCGCCTGAGGCTAGATTGTGATTCTGATCCCAATCATCGACTTGTTTCCCGATGTTCTCGATGACCCAGTATGTCATCCCGTTCCCAGTCGCAGCGCCACCAAAGGCTCGGTTATTCCCACTGGCTCCACCGCGTGCTGCAATGTTGGAGATTCCCAACCAATCATCGGTAAAGTCGACCCAATTCTTCCCTTCAGCGTATCGCCCCTGCCAATATGGAGGGCTTTCAGGCGTCCCGAATGCACTGTATGTATTTCCTGAATCCGACAAACTATCTCCGAAAACGAGCATATCTGTATATTGAGGGGACATTGCTTTCCAGAAAACGGAAAACGGAGCAAATGCTGAAACATCGGTCCACCCACTGGATGAGTTCAATCCAATCTCAAGATAGTACATCATCGAATCATTGGCTACGTGATGCTCGCTGAACTGGATCTGCATGGCGTTTTGATTTGAGAAGAAGGGCATGATTCCTGAACTCACAATGGTGGCTGGACCAATCTCGCTGGACACATTCGTCGCATGAACAGTCCAGTGGAGTTCGTAGTTGCGCCCAACCGTCAAACCCCACAATCCGATGGTCGCCTCAACAGGTTCACTCGAGGCGAAAATCTTCTGCTCAAATAGAATTGAACCGCCCTCTGAACCCCGCGCATCTGCAGCTTCAACAGGGATTGTCACAGACCATGAAAAGGCGAGAAGCGAGGCGACGAGAAGTAGCGTCAATCGTCGTCCCATACGAGTACGCTTGGCCCGCTAAGCATTGAACCTTGCGACAGCGCCTACGGCGCTGCGCGCGAAGGGCTCATTTGTCTAGGACAGCATCTAATGTTGTACTGCTCGCCACGACGATGTCGATATCGAGATCCTGATACTCGCCCTTGCCAGTGATTGTGAACATCAGTGTGTGCCAACCAACCAACATCGCGGGAAGGAGGATGGAACTGGTCAGCAGCGCCAGTGTGATTAGCAGCATCATCAGGAAGAAGAAATTCCTCAATCCCGGGATATCGACCAACAATCCTGCACCCAGCCCTGCACAGGTCGTCGCGGTTGTCTCAAAGATGGTTTGACCTGTTCGCGAAACAGTCTTGACGATTCCACCTGGGGTCTCCTTCTCCTCACGTATACGGTCGATGATGTGAATCGAATCATCGACACCGATTCCGAAGACGATCGTAGAGACCATGGCCGTGAAGACGTTGACGTTGACGTTTCCACCTTTCATCAGCAATGG
This sequence comes from Candidatus Thalassarchaeum sp., assembly GCA_022449845.1. Lineage (GTDB taxonomy): Archaea > Thermoplasmatota > Poseidoniia > Poseidoniales > Thalassarchaeaceae > MGIIb-P. The sequence continues at coordinate 1,622 of JAKUOE010000031.1, read as the reverse complement.
TTGCCAGAGTACGACAACACCGACCGCGACCATCGTGAAGAATGCGAGTCTAGGTGAACGGAAGAGGATGGCCATGACGATTAGCAGCACCAACATCGTCATCATGGTCGCATCTGATTGTGCATCGTGAATGCCCTTGTTGATATCCAACGAAAGCGGCAACCCTCCGGTCAATTCACTAACAGCCACATTGGGCAAACCTGGGAATCCAACAGCGAGCAACCCATCAATCTGGTCTCTCAATTCACCTGCATCTCTGAGGTTGATGTAGGGCTGATTGACGTAAACGAGTGTCTGCGTCTCACCACCCAGGGCTTCATTCTCCTCATTCATTAGCATCGATCGGATTTCAACAGACAATGTGTCGAATGCAACATCGACCATTTGGGGCTGGCTGGATGCTGCATACGCCCAACAATCGGGTCGGGTGGGATTTTGCGTGTTATTCCAGCAATCTGAATGCAAAATCTCCCAAAGGCTCTGGTCTTCGACACCTGGTAAGCCCAAATCAATGTGGACTGCCTTCAAGATAGTCACAAGACTAACAGTCGTCGTTTCTGGCACATCATCGATTTCACCTTCCATGAGTTCAATCGCATCGAGCACGTCGAGATCGCGTATCGGAGCATCGTTGTCACCAGAGTGTTCGGAAGCGTCAACGATGAACATGTTTGTCTGCCCACCTTCGAAAACCCGGCTGTATTCAGCCAACGTTTCATACGATGCTAAACCGGGAGGAACCTCGTCGGATGAACCGGTGATGTCCTTGCCCATTTCGGACTCAAGATAGTAGATACCAATCGCACTGACAACCATGGCGACAAGGATGACAGCCCACCATGCAACAACGGGGATTTGCCCAATCTTCTTCCACGCCCGATCTGCGGTTTCTAAACCGCGTTTTCGATACCGGAGCACCCATCCGAGTGCGGGCACCATGATCATTGAGAAGAAGAACGTGCATGTGATTCCAAGAACCAGTGTCAGCCCGACGGTTCGCATCGGCTTGATGGGGACGAGGAAAGGCCAGGCGAGTACACTGAATCCAACAATGGTCGTCAGGGCTGACAGGAAAATTGCATTTCCAGTCGTCATCACTGCATCGACGGTCGCACCGAGGTAAACATCCCCGTCCCAAGGGTCGATTTCCTCGGCCTGCAACCCCTCCCGCTGATTTCGCCAAGCCTCCTCTGCGGCCAACTCCAATCGTTCGTTCCTCCCTTCCTCAATTCTGTTGATGAGGTGCAGTGAGTAGTCCACTCCGAGACCAATCAGAATGGGACCGGCCGCGATAATCATCGGCGTCAGTTCGATGTTCGCCATGACTGTAATCCCAAAGGTCACTGCGAGACTCATCACGATGGGCGTTCCACAGATGATGAGGACCTTGGGATTTCGATGCAGAACCCACATTGTAATGGCGACACAGGCCAGCGATATCGGCAACATCTTCTCAAGTGCACCATACACTGCTTCGGAAACATCGTGCAAAACCGGCGTCAGTCCCGTGACAGTAATTGCACATCGAGTATACGCACCATCTTCAGCGTCTTCATCGCACCGTGATTCAGGCGTTCGCCATTCCCTTTCACCCGTGTCTTCATTCTCGTACCACATGGGTG
>JAKUOE010000030.1 GCA_022449845.1 Candidatus Thalassarchaeum sp. | reverse complement strand
CCAGCTTCAACCAGCATGCCACCAATTTCACCAGCAACCTCTCGACCGGACCAGCCCGCAATTTTGTCACCAGTACGTCCCGATTTGACGGCGATTGACCCATCCAGTTCCAAAGAGAGAAATGCTTCTGAAACCGAAGTGACGGCGTCCTTGAGTGGAACAATGCCGCCGGGACTCAAGACTTCTGAGATTAGACTAGAACGTGAAATCAAATGGTTCGCTATTGACGTATCACAAACGAGGGCGTGAGCGTGGCCAGCTTCGAAAGAATCGGCCAACTGAGAGGCTTCCTTCCTGAAAAGAACGGCGTGCCAACCCGGTCCGATGCCCACTGAATTTGTCATGATACCATGCCTTCTCTCACGCGTGCGCCTGTGCTGCTTCGCAGCACACACCTCGCCTTAATCCTATAACGGTCCCATCTCTCCCCTCGGAGCATGCGCGGGCAGCGCAGAGCAGTCATCGCACTCTTCGGCGTGATGCTATTTGCCAGTCTCTTCGCAACCGCCCCGACAAGTGCCCAAGAACCGGGTGCTGGTGTCATGCAATCTGAAGATGCGCGGAATCTCACCTATGATCAAAATCGGATGTACATGTATGGTTCCAACGATGACGGAGGTCCCCAAAGTAGTTGGCCAATGTGGACGCATGCTGCGCCAAGTGATGTTGACTCAGATGAGAGTCTTAGTGAGTCAAATAATCCAACTGATGAAAACAACGGTGGTGGGCCTCGAACATACACTTGGGATGGTTCAAATCCATCTGATGAGCCAATCCCAGTTGATAATTCAGTTCCAATTACTGGGGCAATTCATCTTACCATCGTTTGCAATGTGGAACAAGATCAGTGTTCAAAACAAGTTACCATCGTACTTCGTCTAGGGAATCGTGACCTTGCGCAGCAAGTCATTGATCAACCTGACGAGGACAGTTACTACAATTTTGAATTCTACTTTAATGATGAGGAAATTCCTGCAGAAGAAACGTTTGGGTTGAGAATGTCATTCCAAAAACCACAAGGTTTTACTGATGGATATAATCTCTATTTTGGTAATGGAGAATCTTGGATGGACATTCCTGTTTTGCCACCCTACGAAGAAACCATTCCTGGATTGGACAACCCAGAAGGATATGTCTCGCCCTATTCAGAAGCCAGTGGCTTCCGAGTCACTGAAACCAATTCGACATCATTGTTCGGCCTCATTTTTTGGGGATTCCTAGGGATCGGAATATTCGTTGCAGGATTTGGTTTTCTTCCACCAATTCCGATGAAAGAATTGGCGATTTTATTCACAGGAATGGGTGTATTGGTATCGATGCTGGTCGCACCAATTATTGCGGGTCCCATGTCAACTTCCATGGCGGCAGACCCGGATGACCCAGATGTATGGACGGCAGAAGAAATTGCTCAATTGGATGAACGCGATGGAACGTTTCTAGGAGATGAAATGGTCGAGGGGTACACCTTCACATTCTATGCTGCATATGATAGTGTGTACACCACCAAGGATGGTTCAGAGACAATCAGTGGGCTTGGTCATGAAGAATACGGAGATATTCTTGGTGACCCGGATATCAGTCGAAGAGGAAGAGAATATGTCCAATTGTTCTTCTCATTGTTCCATATGGATTTGACACCGGGTCAAGCCATTACTGCCGAAATTACAATTGTCAATGTGACAATGGATGGAGAAACCGTATACCTACCACAACACATTGACCATCCAAACTCACTCCAAGAGGTGACTGTGGATGGAGATACCAGTTTTAGATTCGCGATTCCACATGCTCTCTGTACGTTATATGGTGAAGATTCAACGTGGGGTAAATTCGCACACATTTCCACGATTCTCGGGGTTCTTCTCGGAGGGATTGGATTCTGGATGGCTTTCAGAGGAGAGCCATCGGATGAAGATGACGAAGAATTTGAAGAGGATGACGACTGGGAAGACGATGATGAACTCGACGATCTCGATGACATATGAGGCGGCTTGAATGGGCTGCAATCTCAGAGATCTCGCTTCGCCCTCAGCCATCGAGATGAGCGATCTCGCAGGTGAGCGGATTGCAGTGGATGCATTCCTCACGGCGTATCAATTCATCACCAGTCTACGCGCGCGCGGGGAAGGAAAAGATGGGACGTACCTGCGGGACAGTAGTGGGCGTCCGGTCTCCCACCTGATGGGATTCCTCGACCGGAGTTCTGCTTTGATTGAAGCGGGCATCGATCCAGTTTTCATCTTCGATGGTCGCCCGCACGAACTCAAGTTCGATACATTGGCGGAGCGCAAGGAGCGACGTACGGATGCGAGAGAGAAATGGGAGGCTGCCATCGAAGCGGAGGATTGGCAAGCGGCTGACAAACTCGGTGCACAGGTCGTATCCTACACACCTGAGATGGTACAGGAGACCAAACAGATGCTCGACCTCCTTGGAATCGCATGGATTGAAGCTCCGATGGAGGCAGAGGGTGCTGCCAGTGTTTGGTGCCGCCAAGGGCAGGTCTCTGGTGTGGCCAGCCAAGATTGGGATGTGCTTCTCTATGGAGGACCAGTGATGATTCGGAACCTGACAAGTCATGGGACGCGCAAATTCGGAAGAATGGTAACTGCAGAGAAAATCGTGCTGAGCGAACTCCTTGAAAATCACAATATCACCCACGAACAATTGGTCGATCTCGGAATCATGGTAGGAACTGATTTTCATCCAGGAATACGGGGGATTGGACCCAAGACCGGATTGAAACTCATCAAGGAGCACGGAACGATTGAAGCGGTCTGTGAGGCCAAGGAGAAAGAACTCCCTGAACGCTTGGACGAAATCCGAGAATTATTCCTGAACCATCCAATCCAAGGAGACTTGCCGTCTTCGGGAATGGTTGATGAAGACGCCCTCAGAACATTCCTCGTCGATGAACGGGAATTCAGTGAACGCCGTATGACCCGGGCACTTGACCGCATGAAATCGGCTGGGCGGATGCGACAGAAGGGGCAATCGACGCTTTTCGACTTCTGAATGAGCGGTGCAATCATAGCCATCCATGTCTCAAAGAGACATGATGGAGGAGTCATCCAGCGTTGAAGGAAATGATTCCATTTCCCAGAATCCTCAATTTTGGAAGGGTTTGTTCCTGTTGGCTATTCTCTTGAATCTGGTTGCTATTTTCACCAGTGATCTCGGCTTAGATGCACATGTGGAGGGTGCTTATGTCGAAACTGAGAACGGATGGGCGTTGGATTGGGGTGATGTTCGAACCGAGGATCCTCAGGCATCCAATCCCTCTGATGCTAGAGAGGTGCCCACTAGTAGCATCACACCTGGAACGACCTTGCAGTTTGCAGTAGTGGGTATGATCATCGCGATGTTGGTCGCTATTTGGATGGGGTGTAGTCGAGAAACCATCACAGTGCTATTGTTGAATCCTGCTCTTATCTTCTCAATCGGCAGAGGATATTCTGAATACGCCTATCTCGCCATGGTCGGAATCGCATGGGCCATCTGGAGAATGTCGAGGAACTATGAATCTGAGAAAAGTGCGCTGGCGAGAATCACAGCGATTCTACTCTCATCGATGATGGTGCTCCTCGTACTCGTACTGAAATGGAAAATTGAACCCATGTCGCTGTTGATTCCATTGTTGATTTTAACCGGTGTTGGGATTCTCATTGACCGTGCACCGAACGAGTGGTTCAATCCTCAGAGAGCGATGATGAGTGGATTTGGTTTTGGAATCAGCAGCGTCATCGTGATGGGGATGCTGGGTTACGGTTCATTCTCAATTGTAACCAGTGAGCCAGTGCGTTTCGTTCAGGCACTTCCCATCGCAGTCTTCGGAGTCATCATCGTCTATGGGCTGGTGGGGATGGTCTTGTGGCCATTCATTGAGGAGACATGGCGGAACATGGCAGAGAATGACGATCGAGTGGCCGGAGAATTATCACTCTTCATTGGAACGATGGCGGGCGCAATCGTCTCCTATGTGGCCTGCCTGTGGACATACGAATCGATTCTGTGGGATTCAGCCTGGCCCTGGCATATGTGGACCATGGGGAATAACGGACGATACATCACGATTCTCGCCATCCCTTCCTATCTATTGATCAGAAGGATAAACGGAGAATTGGATTGGTCTAAGCGGAAAGCAATTGTTGGCGTGATGCTGATCTTACCAATCTCTCTAGCCGCCGGTCTACATGGTCAAACGTACTGGACGGATGAGGCGGCGGAGGTCTTGTCTGACAACATGGAAGATGGTGAGGATTTCTTGTTTGTTCACGATACAACATTGGGTATGCATTATCTCTACACATTCCACACGCACATCGAGGAGGTTAACGAGCGGGATATTACAGGACACTGGCGTTCACCAGATTCTGGTTGGGAAGACGAATTGACCTCGGAAACACCCTTGCAAAATCGAGGTGACTTGTCATCTGTTGAATGGGTCGTCCTCTCCCCTGGAATCGAATGGCAAGAGCCCCCCGAGGGTTGGTATCAATCGACAACGGGACAGGCCGATTTCATGAATGGGGGCGGAGAATGGATCGTGTGGTCTACTCACAACGTGATTCGTGAAACGTGAGAGGCCCCCGCCCTGACCAACGCCAGAACGGGGGCACACACGAGAACGACTCAAGCGTTCTTGTCAGCTTGGACCTGCTTGCGCACATCCTGTGCAGCGCCCTTGATGGCCTGCATTGCCTTGCGGACGCGAGTCCCCGCAGCAGAGTTGCCGCGGTCGTGCTTTCCAGCATCCCCGAGTGCATCATTCAACGTGTCAATCATTCCTTGTACCATAGCCTCTACAGACATAGGCCCCGCCCTCTGAAGGACGTTCTTAATCATTCACTATCAGACTTCGGCGATTGGGTACTCAAAACGCCGATTCCGGCCTGCAATCGTATTCGACGATTGAGGGAAGGCAACGGCCCTATCAACGCCGAGCGCTACAAGGCGCAGCTCCAAATACCGATCAGGATGTTCGGATGAACGAACTGTCGGCCTGCATGGTCCATGCAGATCCATCTGGAGACAGGTAGACTGTCTCTCCTGCGTGGCCAGTGACATACTGGCCGCCAGGTGTTAGATGGGTGTAATCTGGAACAGATTGTGCAACAGGGGCAGCGGCAGGAACGGCCACGGCTGGTGGGGCTGCAGCAGGTACTGCGAAGGTTTCTTCACTTGCCCAATCCGCCACAGGCTCGTTTTCACGACCTCCGCGCAAAAGCATGGTACCCAGAACTCCAGCAACCATCATCAGGATGACGAGTGCAATGAGTGCGATGATAATGGTCGTACTCATGCTTCCCGCTTCGGACGAGGATTCTTCTTCCCCACCCGTCTGTTCGTTGTCAGTACCATCGCCGGTTCCATCTGTCGGATCTTCGGTACCAGGTTCTTGAGTCGCAAGGTAGGACAACCAATCGGATTCGTAATCAAATCCATCTGTGCCGATTGCCGTCACCTGAATCTTGACTTCATCGAAATTGGCCAAACCATTGCCTGAACTGGGAACTGCGGAGAATGTGTGTCCAGTTTGGAATGTGGAGGAATCAACAGATTCCAAACCTTGCTCATAGCAAATTCCAGTCTGTGTATTACAAATCTGCCACTCTGTCACGATGTCGGTCAGTTGAACCGCATTGAGTTGAACGATGAAGATGGTTGGATCCTTGCCGAAATACATGTCAGACACGGCGATGTCAATGTCGCCATTGCTACCATCGGTACTCCAAACCAAGGGGATGCTGTCAACGACATTGACAACGAGGTTCCACATCCCTGTATCTCCATGCGAGTCTTCAGCGGTCAGCGTAATCATGTACTGCCCTGCTTGGCTGTATGTTGCTGTGAGCATACCAGAGATTGGGTTGTACTGGACCATTCCGTCACTGGATACAACCGAAGCCCAAATCTCAGCATCATCATCATCAATGTCGGTTAGACGAGATGACAAATCCAACTCAAGGGTATCATCGGCCTGAACCATGAGGTTCTCTAGGCCGGTTGCATCGAAGCGTGGCGCGTCATTGACGTTCTGTACGTGAACATGGATGGGTGTCTCACTGAGTTGACCATCAGTGTCTGTTGCTCGAACGGTGATGACAACGCTACCAAATGCGTCATCATCGATTGCGCTGGCCATCAGATTGTTACTGTAAATCTCAGCGCTGAGAATGTCCGCTGGTTCGACTGACACAATTGCAAGTGAGAGATCCATCACGCTCGATGGATCGCCATTGGTGTCAGTATCACTGAGATACTGAGATAGGCTCAGTTGTGTACTTCCACCCTCGTTGTAGGACTGTGCAGGAACACTCGACCAACGTGGTTGGCCGTTCTCAATCACACTGAACAGTAGTGTGCCTGTGTTGGTGTCCTCTCCATCATTGATTGAGATGCCGAGTCCCTGTGGCTGTGGGTTGCCCATGCTGTCCCACTGCATCGTCTGGAAATTGACTTCGATTTCACCAGCTGATGCATGCCATGCGATGAACGATGGGTCATTACTGGTGATGATCAAATTGGAGAGTTCCGTCTCCGCATCACAGACAAGTCCAGCAAGAGAGACACGTTCGTTTGTCTCAACCTTCACAGTCGGCAGACCGGGGAAGGAAGGACAGGTGGATGGTGCATTCTCGGGCTGATTCGGGTCGACGACGACCGGGAGGCCATTCATGAGACTGAATGCATCGGAAGCAATCTTCCACTCTCCAACCTGACCACGAGCATCCGTGAATCGGGCGCGGACATCGTAGTCACCGCTACTTGCAGAATTCACGGGGTCAACGGAGAATCGCCAGTGTTCATTCTGTGAACCTGGGGCAGTCAAACTGTTTGGAGTGATGACCCAATCAGCACTCCATGCGTTGGCGCCGGCTTGAGATGTCTCAAATTCAGGAGACATGGTTGCCAGTGTGTCGACAACATCGCGCGGGTTTCCTGTAACTTCAAAGTCGAGGGTTGAGCCGCGGGCAATCTGAATCTGTCCATCTGCACTCGGCTGATCGGCTTGCGGAGTGAAATCGTGATCGGCGTAATCCATCATGATATTGTTGGCGCCATTGCCATCATCGGTCAAACCGGTAATCTTGGCTTGGAACCCTGTCAATCCATATGCTGTGGTTTGGATGGCTGAAGTATCATACGTTGCACTGAACGTCTGAGTAGGGTATCCACCAGCATTGTTCGTCAATGTGTTGAGAGATGTGCTGTCAAAGCACTGTGAGGCATCGCACAACTCAATGGTACCACCATCAGAATAGGTGTCGGCACCAATGTTGCGAACTGTGACTTCAAGGTCGAGGGTGTCTCCTGTCATGAAGCCGGGGCCACCATCTTGGTTGTCGATGGTGAAGCTCTCAATGGCTAGGTCAATTGGAGGCTGCATGGTACCGTCAGCGGCAGCGTAAACATCCTCTTGGAAGGAGGTAGTGCTCCATCCACTGAAGAGTGCGGCAACCACATTCATGTTGGTGGCGCCACCGTTCACAAGGTTGTTCGGGACTGTCCAAGACTTGGATGCTGAACCGGATGAGAGTGAGATGGTCTCAAAGCCCGTTCCGCCTGTATTCCCACTGTTGCTTGCATAATTGCCGTTGTTGAGTAGCCATGCTTCCCAACAGTTGTGGCCCTTGCTGCCGTCTGAATAGACGTGGGAATTACAGAGTTTCTCTGTGACTGCAGCGTACAGAGTCAGAGATGAGACTGCGGTACCTGAACCGATGTAAGAAGCCGAGATGGTGACATCAGATGTGCCATCACCATTGTCGCTCTGTCCCACATTCACCGTGTAATCGGCTGCGGTGGCATGCATATTTCCTCCTGAGGAAATGTACTGATCCCAGCAGGTGTGTGAGCCACAGCCTGTGTTGAGGGTGGCATCACCGAAGGAGGTCTTGGGTGCACCACCGGACTCACCGAGGTGCTGTACACCATAGATTGGTGCGATATTTCCTGACTCGGCATCGGCTGTGTTTCCATACGATGCACTGTGGTACGAGATGTACACATATCGGTCAGGCAAGGCTTGCTTTGCAGCATGGTGCCCAGGGCTACCGTACTGGTAACAGAATCCACAATTGTCTGAGGTGATGTATTGTGCAAACACCGTATGTCCAGGGTCTGTTGGTGCCAGAAGCGGGTCGACCAGTTCCAACAATTCAGGGGTTTCATTTTCTTTCTCACTGAAGTCTAAAACACCATTCATCGAGACCAAGATCATGATGATGGCTGTCAGCAGAGTATTCACGTAGCGAGCGCTCATGGTTCCTCCTGTAAGGAGGACGCTATTAAGAACACCCATCCTCGGTCATACCTAAAAAACAAGGAAATTCAGCAATTTCGAGGGGTTTTTCATGAAGAATAGATGCTCTTTGGGGAGTCAATCTTCAGCGATTGGTTCAAGTCCAACCATTCAGCCGAACAACCGGGGAGATTGCAATATGGTCGATGATGGCTTTCGGAGCGCCCTTCCCGATTCTGATGAAGAGGAAACAGAGGAATGGCGAGAATCCATCCTCTCGGTCGAAGAAAATCTTGGTCCTGCTCGGGTCCGTTACCTATTGCAAGAAACGGTCGATGCGGCGAATTCGGTCGGTGTCCCTATCGGTGAACTCACCCAAACTGCCTACGTCAATTCAATCCATCCGGACGATCAACCAAACTATCCTGGAAACTTACAGATGGAAGAGAATCTCCTCGATGTCATTCGCTGGAATGCGATGATGATGGTGACTCGTGGGAACAAATACTTCGAAGGAATCGGCGGGCATATCTCGACTTATGCGAGTACGGCACACTTGTGGGAGGTGGGATTGAACCATTTCTTCCGTGGGAAAGATGGGAGTGGAAATGGAGACCACGTCTATTGGCAAGGACATGCGAGTCCCGGCCTCTATGCAAGAGCATGGATGGAAGGGCGAATGGATGAAGCAAGAATGGAAAATTTCCGTCAAGAGGCGTTCAGTGAAGGGTTGTCTTCGTATCCGCATCCCCGCCTAATGCCTGACTACTGGGAATACCCATGTGTCAGCATGGGGCTCGGAGCGATGACGGCGATTCGTCAAGCACGTTTCAATCGATATCTGCACAATCGAGATTTGGTCGATACTTCAGAAAGTACATCTTGGTATTTCATGGGAGATGGAGAATCTGATGAGCCTGAATCGCTTTCAGAATTAACACTTGCATCTCGAGAAAATTTGGATAATATGGTGATGGTCATCAATTGCAATTTGCAACGGTTGGACGGGCCGGTTAGAGGAAATGGCAAGATTGTGCAAGAACTTGCTGCTAGATTTACTGGGGCAGGCTGGAATGTCATCAAATGCCTGTGGGGTTCCTCGTGGGATGAGTTGTTTTCCAAAGATATCAACGGTGTTTTGGCTGCACGGTTAGAGGCCCTTGCAGATGGTGATGAACAGAGAATTATGACAGCAGATGGGGCAACAATTCGTTCGGATTTGTTCAATTCGCCTGAACTTGCCGCAATGGTGTCACATCTTTCCGATTCTGATCTAGAGGATTTGACCAATGATGTAGGGGGGCATGACCCAATCAAGATATTCGCAGCGTATTCAGCCGCAAGAGCACACAAAGGAAGGCCCACTGTTGTTCTTGCAAGGACCATCAAGGGATGGGGGTTGGGGCCTTCGTTTGCGGGTAGAAACTCAACACACGGGAAAAAGAAAGCCGACCAAGAAGTGCTGCAATTCATGCGCAATGAGATAGGGTTGGAATTTAGTGATGCAGAATTAGAAAAATTGCCATATTTACAACCGAGTAATTATCCTGATGAAACCAACTATTTACTCCAACAACGGGAGCGATTGGGTGGATTTTTGCCAGAGCGGCGAGAACATAAAATGGGGCTAGCAACACCTGGAGATGACGCCTACGCTGAATTTGATACTGGTACGAAAGGCGATCTTGAAGTCAGTACAACCATGGTTTTTGTCCGATTGATGCGGAGTTTGATGAAAACCGATGGTTTTGGAAAACATGTGGTTCCCATTGTTCCAGATGAAGCCCGAACTTTCGGTATGGAACCACTGTTCAGTGAATTTGGAATCTATGCACCCAAGGGGCAATTGTAAAAGCCCGTAGATCACTCTGTATTGATGAAGTACAAAGAAAGCAAGAGCGGACAAATTCTTGAAGAAGGAATCAATGAAGCTGGAGCCATGTCGACATTTATTGCCAGTGGGACGTCGTATTCAACACAGGTTTGTGCAACAATTCCATTCTACATCTACTACTCAATGTTCGGATTCCAGCGAGTGGCCGATTTGATTTGGTCAGCGGCCGATAGTCGCGCCCGAGGATTCCTCATCGGGGCCACAGCCGGACGAACTACACTCAATGGTGAAGGTTTGCAACACCAAGATGGACACTCACATTTGATGGCGATGACAAATCCCGCCGTGCGTGCATGGGACCCAGCGTATGCTTACGAATTGGCGACGATTATCAAGCATGGAATTGATGAAATGTGTAATGATGAGAAGGACGTCATCCACTACATTACCGTCTTCAATGAGAATCATCCGATGCCGGCCAAACCATCCGATGCTGAAGAAGGAATTCTACGGGGTCTATATCGGCTGAGTGGGGACGAGGGAGCGGATGTTCGACTCCTCGGTTCAGGACCGATTATGCTACAGGTCGAAAGAGCGGCGGAAATGTTGGCTAAACGGTAAATATCCTGCGAAATTTGGGCGGTCACCTCCTATGGTGAACTGCGGCGCGATGCTGCGGAAAGTGAACGGTGGAATCGACTTCATCCCGGTGAAGAAGCGCGCTCATCATGGGTTGCAGATCACTTGGATGAAAGTGTTGGAACTACTGTCGCTGTGAGTGACAATATGATGGCTGTACCCGATCTGATTCGACAATGGGTTGGCGGAGATTATGTCGTTCTTGGGACCGATGGATTTGGTCGCTCTGATACGCGTGAGGCGCTTCGAAGATTCTTCGAAATTGATGCCGAGCATATCGTCCTTGCAACCCTCTCCTCTCTGGTTCGTCGTGGTGAAATCGAAAGCAGCATCTACGAAGATGCGGTCAAGGATCTCGAAATTTCATTGGAACGAAATGACATCACTGAATTCTAGCCAATGGTGGTTCCCACCGGCCTGATTTTCTTCCGTGATCTAGAAGATGCCAATACAATGCAATCGAATCTTCAGTGGTGGGGTCGCTCGTGATGGAATCCGAATGATTTCTCCATGCTCGATTTGCAAACAGAGAGAATGGGAAGAGGCTCAAGGCGGGCCCACAAGCGGGTCCAATTCCTGTCGTCAACCACGGGCGTTCAATGAGTCCGCATTGTTCCATTGATTGTTGTACCTGTGACCAATCACCACCCATTTTTCGATTGACCCAGCGGGATGGATTGACGGAGGAATCCAAACGGAAACCAGCGGCAGCCAAAGGACCGGCCATCCATGATGCCACATATCCTCCAGGCGCTCGGAACCATGGACGCCAAGAGGATCCAGCATAGACCGAGATGCGGTCACGAGCCGCGGCAAGCATCTCTGAAAATCCAGCCACATCTTCGGGCCATGCTGACCAGCAACGATGCCCCCAACCATGGCAAGCGATGAGGATATTCGGCATGGCCAACAACTGATCCAATCGTTGGGTGAATTCAGGACAATCTAACTGTTCGGCGATGAGGAATACTGTCACCTTTGGGCCATCTCGCACCCATTCGATGAAACGATCTGTCGCGTTCAACAATCGTGTCGATGCGCGATAATTTTCGGTGTGCCATGTCGGCATCGACATGGAAGAGCGATGTGGATGCCCGCGTTTGGAGGGTAGATGAATCTCATCATCAGTATCGACACTCAACCATGCTGTCATCGTTCATCCTCCAATGGTAAGCGAGGAATGAGCCAGATGTCGTGCATCACCGATTGGCCGGCGACTTCCACTTCGATTTTATTCTCCAAAGGGTGACCGCGCCATCTCTGAACTGCTGATTCAGCGGTTCGGACACCGGCAATATTGGCAGGGTTCACACCAATTTCAACCGATGTTAAACCACCTCGACCGATCCAATTCAGAACTCCATCAATCGATTTGCTGGCGATTCCTTGACGCTGGAAACCTGGGCGGATCCAATAACCCAAATTCCAATGCCCAGCAATCAAATTCGGAGTATAATCCAAGGCAATCAATCCAGCAAACTCACCTGAAAAGAGGACGGCCCAGTGATAGGATAGTCCGCCAGTACCGTATCGTTGAACATCCTGAAGATAATCATCAACCTGTGGTGGAATCGGGGCATCCGGTTCCAGCCACGGCATCGCCTGATAGATATCATCACCACTCTCATCCATCGCTTCGATGAGTGTACCGAGATAGGAGGGTCCTGCTGGTGACAAACGCAGATTGATGTCGCACTCGATTGGAGTGATTGGACGCACGGTGGACCCATGTGCTGGAGGGGTTTATGCCTTCAGGCCAAGAGATGTTGGGCCGCTTTGGCGACTTCTGGAGAATCTGGATACTTGCTTTGAGCGGCTTCGATCATACGGCGCATGACATCTTCCTGCTCAAAGCGCTTCAACAAAACACCAACATGGAATACCAAATCCACACGGTCTCCAAGGTGAGGCCCCAAACTGACCATTGTTCTCTTGGAGGTATCGATGTCGCCCCTCTTTGCT
>JAKUOE010000003.1:5165-40086 GCA_022449845.1 Candidatus Thalassarchaeum sp. | reverse complement strand
CCCGAACCCTCGAAATTTGGCTGCGGGTAGCCTGCGTCAGAAGAATGTGGAGGCCGGGAAAGGAGACGCTTCAGATCTCACATTCCATGCTTACGACGTTCTCTTCATTCCCGACGAAGAGAAGCACCCTGACAGCCCTTCCGCGCTTCAATTTGAGAATGATAGCGAATCCATTGCTTGGCTGCGAGAGGTGGGGATTACCCCTGCAGAAGAGGTGGTCGTCAAAGGTGAAGAGGATGAAGATACGACTGCAGCACTGTTAGCCGAAACAAGACGCTGGACACAGGCGCGTGACACCGCTTCATGGGAAATTGATGGCGTGGTCTTCAAACTCGACAACCTCTCCAAACGTTCGCTGCTTGGGGAGACTGCTCATCATCCACGCTGGGCACTCGCTTGGAAATTCCCACCCGAAGAAGCGACCACGGTATTGCTTGACATCGATTGGCAAACGGGACGGACAGGAGCAGTGACCCCTGTCGCTCGCGTTGCCCCTGTGGTGGTCAGTGGAGTCACGGTCGAGAATACCACCTTACACAACGTCGGCGAAGTGGGGCGACTCGGCGTCTCGATCGGCGACAAGGTCCGCATCGTACGACGTGGCGATGTCATTCCCAAGATAATCGAAACATTGGGTCCAGCCCAAAGCAGCGATTTGACAGGGCGCTTCCATGCAGATGGTGAAGCGTTCATTGGCGATTTGCCCGCTTCAAGTCCCCCCCAAATTCCGGATTCGTGTCCTGAATGTGATACAGAACTGCGACTCGACGGCGCTTTCCTTCGATGTTCCAATCTTTCATGTCCTGCACGTTTGGTCCGTTCGATTCTGTACTGGTGTCGTGCCCTAGAGATGGATGGAATCGGAGAGAAACTCGTTGAACAATTGTGTGATGCCGACCTCGTCAAGACGATTCCAGACCTTTATCGATTAACATCGGAACAATTGCAGAATTTGGAACGGATGGCCGAGAAATCAGCCAACAATGTCATGACTCAATTGGATGAGACTCGTGAAGTCGCATTGGACACTTTCCTCTCGGCTCTGGGTCTGCCTCGTATTGGCCCAGAACTCGCGACAGCCTTCGCAGGTGAGATTTGTTCGATGGACGCCCTTCTGAACCTGTCTGACGATGATTTGGAGCGCTTGGTTGCCATCGAGGGTGTCGGAGAAACCGTTGCACTCTCGTTGATGTCTGGAATCGTCGATCGTTCTGAAATGCTCAAAGATTTCAGTCAAACTCTGACCATCACAGATGTCGCAAAAACAGCGGCTCCATCTGGACCTCTTGTCGACCTCTCGTTCTGTATTACGGGAACTCTCAGCCGCCCTCGAAAAGAAATCGCACTGAGAATCAAGGCATCGGGTGGCAAGGTCGTCTCCACCGTGTCTGGAAAGTTGGATTTCCTTGTGGCCGGTGAGAATGCTGGTTCGAAATTGGACAAAGCGAACCGATTGGACGTGAAGGTCCTCAGCGAATCAGAATTGGATGCGATGCTTCAACCATAGAGCATTGCGTTCGGACCATCATCGGCATCATCATCGCCTGAAGATCCGAGTTGATTTTCCATCATGACCTTGATTTGAGCCTCAATTCGCTCGGCTTCTTCCAACAACGGTTCTGTATCCAGTTCCATGGCTGGAAGTAATTTGTTTAGTTTCTCGATGACTCGGGCTGCAGCTCGCGCATCAGGGATTCCACCAATCGCTTCTGCCATGATGCACATCATGTTCAGTTTACGACGACGACCCTCTCCGAGCAAGACACCACTCATTCCCGCGACCATTCCGGCTTCAAGTAGAGGGATTTCCATTTCAGTGAGTTGTTCTAGGGCCCAGTCGGTGGCTCCAATTCCAAGCAGCGTTTCATCCGTATCGTCAGAATCCATCACTTCATGCCCACTTTCTTGTTGGTGGCTGAAGGAATCGACAAGAACACCGGCTTGGAACTTCTTCTCATGGCTGTAACTCAGGAGTGCTTCTGATAGTGGGAGCATCAACTTGGGTGGAATGGGGGCTTCGGATACGAGCACGACAACACTGTCACATTGTTCCATATTGCAGATTGGTTTCCCTGCGTACATGCGAACCGGCGGCATTGGTTTCCCTTCATGGATGAGTGCAACTGGTGGCAAGCGTGAATCCGCAACACCACCGACAAATTTCAGTTCTAGACGTTCGATGAGGTAATGAGCCACAATGCTACTCACATGACTGACGCCTGGAAAACAGGAAATGACCAGTGCACCCTCTGTTACTGCTCCATCCGAGACCTTGACCCGTGGCAACTCTCCCATGAACCATGCCCGCCCATCGGTGGTGTTAATGCTTGGGCTGAACAGAGCAGTAGCGCGGAGCCGTTCCGGGGTGTCAAATTATGGCGATGAAACAATGGTCATACGATCAACGGGGCCACCAACTCTCCCCGTCGTCATGGAACAATTTCGCATCCTGTCCACGGAAATTCTGGCTCTCAAGGCAGCGTTTACCCCGCAAGGCCGGCATGGCCAGCGCCATTGGTACCGCAGTCCACAACAGCGTCGAAGACATGTGCAATCTGGATTTGACGGGCCGAGATGGCGATGAGGTTGGATGGTTGCCTCCAACAGCCAACGCGATTCTCGAGAAACAGTGGGAACTGGAGAAAGAAATCTTTCTCAAGACACCTCGCCATCCTCGATGGAAGCAAGAAGAATATCCTCGCGCGCGAAAGTTGCTGATTGGTTCCCTCAACATCCTCTTCGCCAAAGCGCGTACGGGCAGAATTTCGCTCTCCGAGGTCTCTGTTGACACCTGGCGTTCGATTCAAGAGATGGTCCTCGCGGCTGAAGGCACGCTTCGAACATCTTGTGGTCGCCTCATGGGTCGATTGGATCTATTGGTTTCTGATTATGATGAAGAGGGCAACATCGTCGGCTGGATTGTTGCCGATTTGAAGACCGGAAAACCTCCTCAGGGAGAATTGTATGACACGGTCAGCCGGCAACTTCGCTTCTATCGCGACATCCTTTGTGAGAACAATCCAGACCACCCTCCTGTACGCGCCGAGGGGTGGTATTCTGAGGGTTCAGTTGTCTTTGAGGCTGAAGGGCCGAGTGTGTTGCCTGAAGCCTTTGAAGCATGGGAGGCGAGCAAACTCACGAATACACCCATGGAGGCCAAACCAAATCAGGAGGCCTGTGGATTCTGTGAATGGAAGGCGTGGTGCCCCGCATGGTTGTGGTCACAGGCACAGGGTGAAATGAAGCCCACCGGAATTTTCAGAGACATGGTTGCCATTCTTGAGAAGGTGGAAGTGGAGAATGGAATCTGCCTCGTTGAACGCATGGCTCCGGTCAACGAGTCCGGTGAATTGGCTCCAACTGGTCAGCGTGCTGGCGCAGTGTTCGCAGGACAAGCTCTTGAGCGATTGCAATCCCTCATCGAGGAAGGTCACAAGGGACCAGTGTTCCTCGGTGGTGTCCGTCTCGATGGTGAGACCTGGAAATTGGGTGATTGGTGCGATGTTTTGCCTTGGTCACCGATGTTAGAGGGTCGTAAGGTGGAATAGCATGGGTTATCCATCGTGGGATTGAAGAGTCCATACCCTTCTTGAGATGCATGGAGGGGGGCAAGTCAGGCAAGCGTCGTCGCGGCCCCCCGGAATCGAAACGTACGCGCTCACCTCCATCTCGCGCAACTCCTGAGGAGGAAGATGAAGGTGGAGAATGGTACGACGACGTCGTCGACGAATCTGAACAAGGATCTGGCGGATTTGGTGGTTTTGCTGTCAAGCGACCCCAGTTATCGACTACAGATCAGGTTGAAGGTCAGCAGTTGGAACGTTACTTCGAAAAGCAGTATCACGGAAAGTCCGAACAGAAGAGAGCGAATATCGAGGATTATTGGGATCAGACCGATTCTGAATTCGGCTTCGGCACATTCCTGAACGGATATCGGACTCTTATTCTCGGCATGCAATCAATCATGGTCGCTCTGCCTCTACTCTTGGTATCTGCGACCCTCGTATGGGCAGGGGGCGAAATGCTCGACAGCATGGATGACTCCACCGGAGCCCTTCTCAATATCATCATGACCTTCTCGGCCATCTGCCTCACAACAATTGCGTTGATTCAGATTGTCGTCTCTGCAGTCAACCAATCACTTCGGGAAAGGGAGATCGCCATTGATGGCGCCGATGTCCCCCTGCTTGGTTGGATGGATTCTCTACGCCTATCCAGTCGATTGTTCACCGAGGTGCTTTTGACATTCATGCTTGTGTGGACCGTTTTGATTTTCGGACTCTACATGCTCGCAGGAGCGATGCCCGATTTGTCTCTCCCCTCAATCAATCCAGACGATATATCTGGAGGTACTGTGTTCTACATCTTGGGTACAGTTGGTTCAATCTTTGTCATCATAGGGACCATCCCCTATTCGATTGAAGCGACCATCAAGCGCTCTTGATTACTGAATCCGTACGGATTGTAGTGTATCGATTGCTTCGGAATCCAGTGGACCGGCTGGTGAGCCTAGCCAGTTGAGATAATTGGCATCTGTCCGTTCAAGTTCTGCAATCGTCCGACCCCGGTTCCTTCCACGTCCCACGACGATTTCTGATTCTGCGATTCGAAGCCATCCGTGACTACCGGTGACCAATTCCAAATCGTCAATATCTGGCCCTAGCCGTTCTGTTTCGCTATTTTTTTGATTTGAACCATCGGACCAATCAGGAATATCAACGACAGCTTGGCGAAAATGTTGGGGGTGTGCAGCCATCATCTTGTGGAGTAGCAACAGCGTAGCCGCAGCATCCGCTCCAGCAGTGTGCGCTCCTTCCAAAGAGATTCCAAATCGTTCACAAAGCCGACCCAGATTGTGGCTCGGTGGAATCTTCAGTCGTCGGGCAATCTTGAGCGTATCCAAGATTGCGAGTGGTTCGGGCATGGGTCTCCCTGCCCGAAGGAATTCAGCTCGAAGAAACGGCCAATCGAATCGATCTACATTGTGACCCACAATGACTGCACCCTCCATGGCCTCTGAAATTCGAGAAATATATTCGCTGAATTCTGGTACACCCTTGACATCACTGTCATAGATTCCGTGAATCTGCGATGTCTCATTTGGGATTCGCATCTGTGGATTCACCAGATCTTCTAGATGCATTGCAGTTCCATCCACATCACACCCAATCAAAGCGTACTGAACGATTCGATGTTTGTTGGGACTGAATCCCGTGGTCTCGAGGTCGAACCCCAGTACACGATATCCGACCAGAGGATCTGCCGCCATGGAACCGAATGAAACCGCGACGTCGCTTGAACCCTCTGATTCGCCAGTCGCCCGGGACTTCGTAGAAGTCCAGAAAAGGCGCGATTTGAATGGACAATGCATCGTCACGCTTCTAAAGGAGGATGTCAGGTCGACTGGACATGCTCAACCCCGGGTCGATTTCGATGGGTTCGCGAGGACCCCTGACCCTACTCGTCATCGCAACCATGCTGTTGCCGATGCTCGCGGGCTGCACCGGCCTGGGCGGTCCACCTGAGCCGAATGCACGAGTCGAAGCGGATCGTTCCACCATCAACGCTGGTGAGTCCGTCAATTTCGATGCTCGCGCCTCGACTTCGCCAGAGAGCACTATCATCACTGCATATCGTTGGGATTTCGGGGATGGTTCGAAGTCTGAGACGGTTCAAGGTTACACCAGTCACACATTCAGTAATGCGGGCCTGTATGAGGTCAGTGTCACTGTGGTCAACGACCTCGATGGTGATGATACGGCAACAACGTTGCTCAGTGTCAACGGATATCCACAAATTTCCCTCTCCATGCCGACTGCGATTCGCACCGGCGACATCGTCACACTGGATGCCTCATCGTCTTCAGATCCTGAGGATGGAGAATTGACCACAGTTTGGGATCTTGATTGGAGTGAAGACAGTGACAACGATGGAGATGCCACCAACGACAATGATGCGATGGGTGCTGTCCATCGCTTCACACCATACGAGAGTGGGAATTACTCAGGCTCTGTCACCGTCACCGACGAATCAGAAGCGAGTGCGACACGAATGTGGAACCTGACAGTTCTACCTAGAACATACCAGGTCATCTGGGAAGTGAAAACGGTCACCTACGATTGGGACGGATATCTAGAGCAGGAACACATCCACACCATCACACATCAACCGGGTGAGGAGGGCCGAATTATGTCATTTAACGCAACGTTGACCTTGGCCATGGATATCCTCCCAATCATGTTGCCTCAGGACAATTTCACATTGACAGTCGATGTTCCGGATGACAGTTGGACTCACACTGTTCGCACAGAACAGGGGAACATCACCCACAATGCCTCAGCCTCGATGGAGTATCTGAACCTGAATCCATTCTCGGAGGATGCCCACAATCTCACTGCAGATTCACTTGAAGAGTTGATTGAGATGCTCGACGCACAATCTGGGGCAGGATTTGGAGAAGGTGATTGGCTCTGGATAATCGATGCTGAGGAATCAGATCCGGATTTCCTTGTTGATGAGGTTGATCCGGATGGAGGCAATGAGTGGGAACTCGTTGTTGAAATCACATTCTTGGTTCCACGCATCAGCGAAGTCGGAGTTTGAATATCTCCGGTGTACCTGACATACCAAACAAAAATAATTGCGAAACCCTATGATTTTGGGTCGCAAACGTACGTTTCCTCCCGAATGAAAAATAGTGAACAATTATTGTAACAATTTGACCATGATTATCCATGGGAAGCGATTTGAACCCCAGTCTTCTCGAAGGTGTCGATGGTGACCTCAATCGACATCAAGAAGGTCTCGAGCAGAGGCAAGGTCGTCATGGATTTGGATGTCTGGATGAACGATCCAGATGATTACGATTTCTCGCCTCGCATTTCATTGGTTGGAAATGCAATCGAATTGAGTGAACCCACTCATGAAGGCGTTTTGGCCAGCATTGAACTGGATGATGATGCATTACAATTGGCTGAGAGAGACCGCGTGGTTGAAGCTCGCATCAAATTCAGTGTTCATGGGATGCATGGTACATTGACGCACAAGACCCAAAACACTCGAACGGGCCCGAAATCGAAGAAACTCGCCGAACCCCGTTGGAAGGTCATGTTGCCTTTGCAGTGATAGTTCTGAGTTGGGACCCCCGGGGGTCCCCATGTATTTCCTCATATACCTCCGGAGACACCTAGATACCATGGCCAAGGGATCACAGAAGGAAGCAAGGCTCCGCCGACTGCGAGAAGAGATTCTCAATTATGTCACCGGGAATCCTGGTTGTACAGCATCGCAAATTGTTGCATGGCTGTCAATCGATCTGAAGATGAAGAACCACGGGCTCACGCCCCGCAAAGTTGGTTTCTTCATCCCGCGTTATTGCAAAGAACTCGTCTGGAAGCAGGATTCCATGACTGGTAAGCGGATTTACACCAACAAAGGATGAACCGTTTGGGTTAAGACACAGTGTCCGGTGGACCGCCCGCTGGACCCATAGTGTAGCCTGGATATCACTGGGGCTTGCGGAGCCTCAAACCCGTGTTCAAATCGCGGTGGGTCCGCCATCTTCTTCTCAGAGGTGCGTAAGCCAGTGACATGGCCGTCATGCTCAGCCGCCGGGTCGATTTCCCGATGATTGATTTAGCGCAGGTCGTTTTCTATCCCGAATACTTCGATTTGGCGCATCGTTTCTTTGAGGAATCATGGGAGATGATTTGCGGAATTTCCTATCCAGTCATTACCCAAGAGATGCACCTCGGCTTCCCTGCAGTCCACACTTCAGCCGATCATCTTGCACCACTACGATACGGTGATGAGGTTGTGTGTAAATTGTGGATTGAATCCGTCGGAAATTCATCGATTGTGTGGCGTTATCTATTCTACAATCAGGACGAAGTTCTCTGTTGGGACGCGCGCGTGGTCACTGTTTGTGTTGATATGCAGACATTCGACAAGATCGATGTTCCCGATGAGCTTGCGGATGCATTGAGGAAATGTACCGAGGATTAAGGAGTGTCGAAGGTGAGGTTAACCCATGTCAGATGAGATTGGTTCTGTCATGTTGGATGGCGAGGAAGAACTCGTCATGCCGACAATCCCAATCCGCCCCAACAATGCCATCCCAGTCGCCATCGGCATTCTTCTCATTCTGGGTTCCATGCTCGGCGGCATTCTTGCCTTTGGTAGTGCCGCCGTCTTCCTCGTCGATGACGAACTCAGAGCCGAGGGCGGCTTCACCGAAGAGCAAAACCGAACCTTCGACATGATGCAAGAAACTGGCATGGCGACGGCTTTCACTGTACTCTATGGGTCGATGGCACTGGGTTTGATGGTCGCCGGTGTCATGCTCATCCGCAAGAATCCACTTGGAGTCAAAGTTGGCATGGCTGCCGGCTCAATCTTCTTCATCGCCAATATCGTTGAAACTGTCTGGATTCATCTCGTCGCAGAGGATTATGGCTTCGAAGCGGCAATAGGCAGTGGATTGATTATGGAATTCGCTTGTGGTGCGTTTTGTGTTGCTTTGCCGCTGGTTGCGGTATGGATCCCCGAAGGACGTGCTGCTCTCTATCGAGATCAGGTTACCTTTGATTCGGCCCCTTCTTCCATTGAAGAGGAGTAATCATTCTTCACGAGGCCATTTTTTCGTCAAGGCTGCTCGAAGGTCGTCGTTCATCCGCGCATCCCACCAATTGGCGCCGCGCCAAACAGCGTAACGTCCGCGAATTCCTCGAAGATCCGCTCCGTCCATTCGAGCGTTCTGGAAATTCGCCAATCCAAATCGCGCTTTTTTGGCCTTGACATTTCGCATGTCTGCGTTGTCGAATGCTGCTTTCATGGCGTTGGTCGCAATCATTGAGGCATTTTGTAAATCCGCGCCAGAGAGATTCGCACCTTCTAGGTCGGCCCCATCGAGAATCGCCCGTCTTAGATTGGCTCCAGACAGATCCACGCCTCGCATGTCGCGTCCAACGAATGATTGGAAGGAGAGGTCGGCATCGGGGCCAATCTCAGTCATTCCAAACCCTCAGGCTCCTGACCGACGATCCAGATGCGCTCGTCCTTCAGGTGTGAGAACGGCATAGCGATTCTTGTCAGAAGTCCCAGGGGGGCAGGAGATGAATCCACGCTCCACGAGTCGATTCAGATACAAGGATAGATTGTCGGGTGCAGCCAATCCACTGTCGTCGAAGAGTTTCTTCAACACGCGTGGGGGCGAGTCATCGATGCCTTCGACTTCCCGCAGGTATTGAATCGCTGCGAGCACCTGATCGGGCTTCTTTGTCAACGAACTGTTTTCAATCAATGAACGGAAGGCAGATCCGCGCTCAGGCATCCCACTCTTCTTGGCGGCTTCAATCGCTGCAGAAATCGCGGTTTCCCGTGCGCTACGGACCTTGGCAATGGCTGTGGACCACTCTTCTCCATCACGGATATTCATCATCTCTGCATCGACCTCTCTTTGTGAACCCGAGATATCAATTTCAACATCGCCAACTCGAATCAGCACACGACTGTTTCCAGCTTCATCCGAACCCTTCACGAAGCCGCCACCTGACCGTTCCCAACCAGCCGCGGGGTTATTTTAATCGTTACGATGGTAACTTTATGAATCTCAAACCTGAACCGTTGAAATCCTTGATTTCTGAACTTGATTCGCCGATTCACTCCCCATTTTGTTATCGATATTTTTCCGACCTTCACGCCGAAGGCGACATAACCCCCTGATATGGTCCGCAGGACCAATGCCCCCAACGCGCGCCCATGCGCAGGCGAGCGCTTCGCGCTCGGTCATCCTTGCATTGTTGATGGTCCTGAGCGTGTTCTCTTCGCTGCCAATTGTCTCGGCTGACCCCGTCACAGGGACCATTGACACGTTTGCAGATGGGAGCACCAGTGTGGAGGTTGCCACCGACACACAGAGTTCATCCCCCGTGAATTTGACAGTCATGAGGAACACGACGATTGACAGTGCAAGTTTCCATATCACTTACGACATCGAAGATGCCTCTCCAGGTTCGCTCACTGTTGACGTTGACAACGATGGTCAACTTGAGTGGCACTTGGGTGGCAACGGCGATGGTCGGGTCGGAGAGCAGACTGAATTCGAGGGTGGACCCTCGTCAACATCCGTCAGTGCGAATGGCAATCAAACTTGGATTTCAGCAGGAGGGTGGCGATTGCCAACCTCCGCGGTTCTGGGTTCATCTGACATTACCGTTGAACTCACACCCGACTTGGGTGCCCAGTTTACAGGAATTGGTTCGGTGACCGACCTCACTGTTGGAGACATGAATGGTGATGGGTTCGACGACCCGATCTATCTGGTGACAGAACATGTCGGTACAAACGGCTCAGCCTGGCCACACATTGGTTGGTTGACATGGAGTGGTTCTGCGATTGTCAATAGTTGGACTCCAACCTGTTTTGATGCGGATGAACTCATCGTTGGCGATTCCGACAATGATGGCAGTACAGATGTCCTTGCAATTGCCAGTGCTGAAGACACCCTTTGCCCACATTATTCGAGCAACAGTTGGTCACAATCGGCCAACATCACAATGAATGAAAAATTCGAAGATGCCCTGTTGGCCGACTTGGATGGCGACGGTCAGGATGATCTCGTATTCATCGATGCAGATGGGACACTAGGGATGCGTTCGTTCAGTGGTGGTGTTTACACGACTGCTGTGACGGCGACCGTTAATTCTGGAAATCAGATGCCGGGTGTTGAGAATTTCATTCACGTTGGTGCCGCATCCTTCTATGGAAACAATCAGACCATCGTCGTTGGCGAAGCAGACGTGATGACTTCGTACAACACATTGTGGAATTTCTCCAACAACAATTGGCTCGCAACCACTCAGAGTTTCCAGTGCACAAGTGGCCCATTCGAGATGATTGATTGGAACGCTGATGGGTATCAAGATGTGATGGGCCCATCCCTCTCAGGAGCTTGCTTGGCCTCATGGAATGGCACGGCATGGAATACGGCCTCCTCAAACATTGTTGGATTGGGGAATTTCTCGGTCGGAGATCACGATGGTGATGGCACAGTTGGCCTGTTCCGGGCCTCTCCCGGTGCCCCTGATGGTTCCGATGGAACCCTGACGGGTTCTGTTGACATGTCCGCATTCAACAGTGATGGGACCGTCAATTCAACGACGACTTCCTTCACACCACACACCTCACCACGCGACATCGTCTTCGCCGACATGGATGGCGATGGTCTCAGTGAACAGATTGTGGCCGCTGGAGAGGCGACATCGGGATTGTTCATCGGTGCTTGGCACAGTCTTGAATGGGATCTTGAAGGCGATGGGAACAACGAGATGGAGATGAGCGGGTATGCGAATTCGGCCAATCCGTTGAGCGAATCCGATGAAGGGTTGCTGATGACCAGCATTTCCCCCCAATTGCTCAATGTGCCACCAGCCTTCGATTATTATGACACATCGTGGAGCCTGATGGACCCCATCGTTCGCAGTATGGGTGCGGGCACGATTACTCAATCCAACCTCAACATGTCTTACACGGCAACTTTCGTGGTTGAAACAAATCCCACCAACGGCAACCTTTCCAATGTTCTCAATGGATTCATGCTGCTCGGTACAGGTGACATTGAAATTCCGATGGGAATCACTTGCACCCTCAATGGGACAGCCACACTCGATTCGCTCGCTATTCAGTGGATTGAAGGGGCTTCGAACATCCAGGCTCCACCCGCCCCCGTCCTCAGTTTGTACGACTTCAATTACAGCCAAGTGAGTCTGATGTGGACCAATACGACCAGCCCGTCGGACTTCGTCACCTACGAATTGTTCCGAGCTCCAACCGGTTCACAGATTTCAATCACTCAACCACTGGTTGATACACCCGTGAACGGCTATCAGGACACCGATGGGGTAACCAATCAGGAATGGGACTATGCCGTTCGCTCCGTCCACAATTTCGACATCACATCGACAATTTCGAACATCATCACCGTGAATGTCCCTGACGTTCCACCAGTGTACGACACCACGCCACCCGATGAAGCGCTTGTCGCCTTGGCCGATGTACCCGATGATGATGGTGGGGTTCTCAACCTCTCATTCACACCCTCTCCGTCCGTTGATCTCGCTTACACTCTGTTCTTCGTTGAGAACAGTGCATTCACCAACGCCTCGGGTTTGACACCATATGCGAATATCAGTAGTGATGACCCGACAACATCGCTCCTCATCACCGACTTAACCGATGGAGAGGACCATTGGGCCGCCGCAGTCGCTGTGGATGAACATGACAACGCATGGTGGAATGTGACTGTGGTTGGACCCGTTCATTCGGTCAACAATAGCATTCGTCAGAGTTCTCTATCACTCAATGTCGTTGGCGATGGCCTATTCGATGATGGTGCCCATAGCGGTGTGCACTTACATGCAGGCTCAGATTTCTCCATCTCGATGCAATTGTCCAGCGAAGGACATCCACTTTCCGATGAAATCGTGGACCTATCGATTGATCTCGGTGGTGAAACTTGGTCGACGACGTTGACCACTGACATCACAGGTTCCGCCTCAAAGAGTTGGAACGATTGGACCGACTTTGTCAGCGAATGGGAAGCGCATGGCGGCGTCGGTCAAGTGTCCGCTTCATGGAGTGGCGGCTCCTTCGGAGCCGTAAACCAACCCATGGCGGCTGTAGCCAACAGTTCGGACATTGTGGTTACAGTCGATGCGGTGTTCTCGACCAACACTCCCTCGATCGTCCTCAATGGAGAAGGGATGGGTGCAGCTCATGCCAGCGCTCTCACTGCAGCAAGTGCTGAACAGGGCGTAATCGATGGCATTGTCATTCCTTGGCAACTCGGCAATGGGACCGAGGTCTTGGGTGAATCTGGTATGGCCCAGTTTGACGGTACAGGCATCACATCGATTCCTGTTAACTATGCCACGGGTGGTTGGCTGGACATGACTCCGTCTACACCGTGGTGGCTGTCCTTGACTCCGACGACGCTGCGAATCGATCTGTTCCCACCACCTCCCGTTGGTTGCACGGATTCTGCAGCCAACAACTTCGATGCAGAGGCTCAGTTCGATGATGGCTCATGCACCTATGACACACCACAACTCATCTTTGTCGAAGTTACCTGTGATACAACTTGGGAGATTCTCGAAAACAGTACATTGGCGATGGCTGAACTCGATGGTAATTCGATGCACTGCTCTCTATTGAATACGAACAACGCGACCGTATTCGCCAACATCGCCTTCACCTACAGTCAATCCTCACCACTGTTCGTCGACAACCTACCGAGCAGCGAGATGACCATCGCCGCGAATGATTCGCTGACTTTCACCATCTCACCCAGCCCATGGGGCTTGGGACCTGCTCCTCCCAATGGAACGGTCCGTGTCGACATTGATCTCACTGCGACCGGTTGGCTGGGTGTTGCTGATTACCGAATTCTCGAATACGGTTTTATTGAGGTCAACGAAACCATCGACAATCCAACCAATCCAGACGATGACACTCAGGGTGAAGTTGGTGACGCTGAAGAAGAAGATAATCTGTTGATGCTCATTGTCATCGCTGCGGTTGTTCTAGCGATTCTCGGATTCGTCGGATTGCGAATGGCCATGCGTGAAGACGAAGACGAGGACGCAGAGACCTTTGATGACGAGGAATGGCAACCCAAGGCGAAGAAGCAGATTCGAACCCAACCCGATATGGATGATCTACCGACGGGCCGCAGCCTCGATGAGTTGACCACGAAGACAAGCCCCGTCTCGATGAGCAAATCCAAGCGTGTCGATCGCCGTGCAGGCAAGCGCCCCGCTCCTGTGCACGAGGTTGTTGAAGAAGAGTACACTGAACCAGAGGAATGGGATTACACCCAAGACGAGGATTACCATGTCGACGAAGATGGCGTCGAGTGGTGGAA
The DNA here is from genome assembly GCA_022449845.1 of Candidatus Thalassarchaeum sp. GTDB lineage: Archaea > Thermoplasmatota > Poseidoniia > Poseidoniales > Thalassarchaeaceae > MGIIb-P. The sequence continues at coordinate 26,165 of JAKUOE010000003.1, read as the reverse complement.
AGACGAAGTCGGCCAGTGGTGGTACAAGTATCCTGAAGATGAGGACTGGGAAGCCTTCAATGAGTGAGCGACGGGTTCTTGAGACAGGCAAACAAGGTGAGTTCGATGACGGGCGATGGATACGCATTGGTTCTGCATGGTGATGCAGACCCCTCCAAACTCGGCGGTACCGCAGTCTGCGGATTTTCGAGTACCGGCATGGTCGGCGTGATCGCCGCCAGTCACATGATTCGCGCCTGGGATTTGGAGCAAATGGGCACCGTTCTCGATGAGAACTTCCCCGCCATGGCGCTCGTCCAAGAATCCGTACCCAAGCATCCTGTTCGTGTCTATCAGGGCGATGGAATCGGTGTGTTCACCTCAGAGATACAGTTCCCTGCCGCTTACGATGTCAAGTTCGCTGAGACGGTTCTCAAATGGTACGTCGAGGGCGGTTTTGATCGTTTGATTATCATCGATGGTGTTGTGCCCAATGAGATTGGCCAGAAGGAAGAGGGTGATCTCTGGGGCGTATCCAGCCATCCACTCGGACGCAAGGCGCTGGCTGCTGCTGGTGTGTCTCGCATGGAGCGCGGTATTGTATCTGGAATCGCTGGTTACCTTCTTTCAGAGGGTGACCGACGCGGCCTGAACATCACCGCATTGCTCGCCGATTGCAACCCGATGTATCCCGATGCGCGCGCGGCTGCGTTTGCGACAGAGGCTGTCAGTGAGTTGCTCGATCGAGAGATACCGTTGGATGAGTTGCTCGAAGATGCGCGCAAGATTGAGGACAACGTGAGAGAGATGTTTGAGCGCAGTCAATCGATGCTACCGGCACCTGAAGGTTACGATGTGAGCCAATCTCAAGATGACCCGATGGTCAATTGAATTCGAGTTTGCGAGTGAAAGTGACCACCTCCGTCTGGTGTGGCTTGATATAGGGTGGATATCCTGAGAAAAATTGAGGAAGATTGAGTGGCCAAGAAAACACTTGAATCGGTGATTCAAATCGCCGATAGCATCGCACATCTAGCGAACCTAGATCGTGAGTTTCAGTGTATCTATCTCGACCCACCCTTCGATTTGGGTCGGACCTTCAAGTATTCAGCCGTCCTCGATGGCCCTGAATTCAAAGACACGTGGGATGGCGATGAGTACGCCGTTTGGTTGGCCCAGTTACTGGCTCAATGCAAGAAAGTCCTCGCCAAGGACGGCACACTGTTTCTACACATGAGTGCCGGTCAGAGCCTGATTCCCGAAATGGTGTTGAACAAGCATTTCCCCAAAGTTGAGAAGATTTTCTGGCAGAAAGCACATGGGAAAAACACCGTCAAGAAGAAGCTTGGCGCGGTCGTCGACATCATCTTCATGGCCAGCGGAAACAATCGGAAATTCAACCTCGTTTACGTCCCACTCGACGACTATTATCTGGAGAATTCCTACACACAGAAGGACGACCGCGGCTTCTACGCTTTGGGCGCCATCAAACATGACAAGACGCGCAAGGGCCACTTCTACACTGTGACCAATCCAAAGACAGGCGATACCTACGATGTCCCGTACGGTTGGCGATTTCCCGAGGAAGAAATGCTACGCATGATTGCTGAAGACCGCATTCACTTCCCGAAGATGAAGAAAGCGACACTGTACAAGAAATTGTACAAGCATGAGAACAAGGGAAAACCACTCTCAGATATGTGGACAGATATTCATTACATCACTCGAACCGATCAAGACAAGCGATACTACCCCACGCAGAAACCGTTCAAACTTCTTCGCCGTATTATCGCGATTTCAAGTGACCCCGGAGACTGGGTTCTCGACCCGTGCGCAGGCAGTGGGACCACGGGTGCTGCGGCTCTCTCATTGGGTCGACATACCTACATGATTGACATCAACAAGGATGCGGAACCGATTATCGAGGAGCGTCTGGGCAAGGCACGAGACGATGGAGTCATCCCCATTGAGGAGGATGTCAACAATGACAATTCCAAAAAGAAGTCCAAGAAATCGAAGAAAACGAAACCAGGCCCGGGCCAATCAACACTGTTCTAACGCTGGGTATGGATTACCTCTGTTTTTTCGCCCATTCCTTCCCTTTCTTGACGACACGCTCGACATCCCACTGTCCGTTCACTCTGCGTTTGAGATCGCGCAATTTTTGTTCATATGTCCCGTCTCGAATCGATGCCTCTACAATGCCTTCAAGGTGAGCCTTGAGTTTCCGCTCTATCGTTTGGATGCTGTCACTTCGATCGATTATATGATGATAATCTGGATGAATTCGCGCAAGAATCTCATCAACAGTCATGTCCGGTTGAATTTGGTCCGTCTTCTTGATGTTGCACGTTGCGCACATTGGTTGTAGATTCCTAGAATCATGAATTCCTCCAGCTCGAAGAGGGACGATGTGATCCATGTGCATCTTGCGACCCGGCAATTCCCCTTCGCAGGTCCCGAATTGTACAGAAAGCGGCCAACCGGCGCACGAAACTCGACCTTTGCCTTTGATTCGCTCGACTTCACGGGCCCATGACTCCCAATCTCCTCCAGCGAGCCATTCCTTCTCTCGTAGGCCTTGAGCCAATCGAGTCATGGGCTCACAATCCATGCAGATATTGTGCAAACCCTTCTCCATGTTCCTGCTAACTCTGAAGGCCGCAGGATCTGCCCAGTGATTTCCATATGAACACTCCATTTCAGCGCCCACGTTGTCACGATACCATTGGCGAATCTCGTCATCTGACATCTCGGATTCGTCGGTGGTTGTCCATTGATTGCGGGCCTTCTGCTTGCGCAACTCCCGGTAAACCTTGTAGCACACTTTGCAGTATCCCTGGAGATCCCATACTCCTTCCTTGTTCAGAAAGTCAAATTCCTCGATGGGTACATTGGGATTCGGCAATGTCGGGTTGAGTTCGTCATGGGCATTTTTATCATAATCGGGATATTTTTTCCCACCGTAGAAAGGACATGGTTTCGTATCACCGCGACGAGATCGAATGCTCTCATAGATTCCGTCAGCCTCGCGGTGCTGCGTTCGCCCCAGATTGCCTGAAACCTTCCGTTTCCGCTTCACAATTGTCTTGATTCTCTTTGCCCTGATAAATCACCCGGGCTTGTGTCATTCCATGGTCAACCGAGGATTGACGTGCACACAAGTTAAGATTGCCAGTCCCTACGAAGTTCCATGCACGAAAGCGTGAACGTCAACGGCACCGAACTCCAACCATGTTCCACAGACCCGATGACCGGTTGGTTTCGCGATGGCTGTTGCAATACCGATGCCAGTGACCGAGGCTCGCACGTCGTCTGTTGTATTGTGACGGACGATTTCCTTCAGTTCGCACGCTCAAAGGGCAACGATTTGATTACGCCCGCACCCCAGTTCAATTTTCCAGGATTGAAGGCCGGAGATCGCTGGTGTGTATGCGCTCAGACTTGGTTGGATGCCGCCAATGAGGGCGTGGCTTGGCCTGTGAGTTTGGATTGCACCCACGAGGAAGCGTTGGCTGTGATTCCAATTGATTTGCTCGAAGCGCACGGAGAATAGACACGTCCAGCTAACCAGAGGGTAGGGGCTGCGCAGCGCCTCAGTAGAACGGATTGGTTCCTGCTGCATGATCGGTGATATCGACAACACCGGTAATGCCCTCAACTTCATCCATAAGCATGACCACAATGCCTTGCTTGAGTGTGACATCCGCCATACCACAACCCTGGCATCCACCGCCAAAGGAAATGACAGCCTGTCCATCATCAACCCCAACCAGACTCACCGTTCCACCGTGTGAAGCGACAGCGGGGTTGACCTTGCTTTCAATAATCTCAGCCACCGCTTGTTCTGTTGGGTCCGCCCAGAGTGGATTCGGATTCTCAAAGTGGAAGCCACCACCCATCAGACTCTCCTTGAAGTCCAAGGTTGCACCATCCATGTGCACCGCACTCTTCTCAGCGACTGAGACAATCACGCCATCGATTTCGACCACGACATCGTCCTCAGGCGCATCCTTCTGTGAAATCAGTTGCAAATCGTACTGGAATCCGTTGGCACCACGACCGACGATTGCCACGCGAAGCACCAGTGTATCGGAATCTTCTGCCTGCGCAGCAAAGCCCGCCAATTTCTCTTTGGCCAGGTCAGTAATGGTCAGCATGGGCTCCCCTTCGGTTGTATGGGGGCCTGCCCGGCTCTTTGAATCTGCGTATCAATCGTTATTGAAACGAAAAAAGCCCCCCGAGGGCGCCGAAGCGCCCCCGAGGGACATGTGTGTCATTCTAGGGTGTGGTCAGAGCAGCGTACCGACTCAGAGTCCACCTGTGATGCGGCGTCGCAAGAAGCCTGCACCGAGTAGAGCAATGGTTCCCAGAGTGGATCCAGCCGCAGCCTCGCCGACATCGACGATTGAGCCACCTTCTGAATCCTCAACAAGAGGCTTGTCCATCACGTCACTGAGCTTGTCCTTCAGTGGCTTCTGCTTGGGTGTCTTGTCCAACTGGCGCACATCGTCTGCCCGGTCTACATCCACTTGCAGTGGCATGTGTCGTGGCGCAGTGTCGATGACTGGAGGCAGTGAGTCTCTCTCTTCCACTTCGAGATCGTCGCGGCAGTCGACCGCCTTCCACTTGCCGTGGAAGACCCCGCCATCGCCAGCCTCGTTGACCTCATAGTGTCCCTTCAGGATCCCATGCATGGGGTCGACATCTTCGCTGGTGGTTCGCCATAGGCCTCGGAACAGGCCTTCGTCAGCGCCCGCCTTCCACATGGCATCCGTCGAGTTGTCAGCGCCACCGAAGCCGCGCATGAAGCCGTCCGAATCGAACGTGCCCCACATGTTGCCGATGACATCGCCATCCATGTTCATGACCAGGCCACGAACCGTGCCGTTACCCTCGTCGTCAATCGTGAAGGTGCCTCGGAGTAGACCGCGTGCGCAGCGCTCGCGCAGCACATCTGGGCCATCATCCTCGTCCTCATCGGTATCATCGACTGGAGGTGTTGGGATCCAGTTCCAGATGACGATTGCATCGATATCGAGCAACTGCTCGCGGATGTCGATGAGTAGCGTGGTGAACACGTACATGTCGTAATCGCCATCTTCGTAGATGACAATGATTGTCACATCTGCAATATCGCCGTCGGTGTTGACAATGATGATCACCTGAGTGATTTCACCATCTCGCGTCTCCACCAAGTCCTCTAGGCGGTCTCGAGCATCCTCTTCAACGAAGTCTTCACACTCATCGGGAATCCCGTTCGCGTTGTAGTCATCCGAGGTTCCGTTTGAGATGTCCTCCGCGTCTTCTGCATCGTTCTCGTTGCAGTCGATAATCGGGTCTTCTTCGGGCTCAACCTCTTCCCAGTCCTCTTCGGTTTCGTTGACGTCTTCTTCGGGATCATATTCATCCCAGTCGTGCATCATCTCATCGTAGATTTCGTAGAATTCCTGCTGAGGGTCCTCGGAGTCCATGACACGGTCGTAATCGTCCTGGCTTCCACGCAGCTGGTAGGCCTCGTCAGCCCAGTGTATGCGTGAACCGTAGTATTCCTCGTAGTCTTCTTCGCCATCTTCCATACCAATCTCACTGAGTAAATCACTCAGATCGACATCTTCGGAGTGGAGAAGGTCAACCAACTCATCGCTGAGTCGCAGTGTAACGGCAACATCGTCGGGCTGGGTCTCACCCGCGTTAATTTCGAAGTCGCTGAGCAGGAGATTGCCCTCTTCGTCTAAACCGACGGACATGGCAACCGACTCAATGGCCGGTAAATCGCTCTCGTCCGCGTTCAAGAAAGCAAAGAAGGCTTCCTTGACAATGAGAGCTTCAACCACCCCGTCCTCGCTCATGCTGACTTCGAGGATACCAAGTTCCTCCAGATCAACGGTCTGTCCATTACAATCTTCAGCTGAGACCATTCCAGCGCCTAAAGACGCGAATGCCAACAGCATTGTTCCCAATATGCAGTAAGTACGTTTTCCGAACATCCCTCTGTAGTTGTCTCAGATGGTATATCAAAGAAATCGTGGGGGTCCCGGGACTCCCACTCTTTTTCGAAGCGTCACAGCCACTGAGAAAGGGTTAGGGTGACCCAGTGAAAGGGAAGTGCATGGCCGAGTTATTGGACACGCGGGGGCGACCCTTGCGGGACCTGCGAATCTCGGTCACCGACCGCTGCAACATGCGCTGCCGCTACTGTATGCCGCGGGAAGTCTTCGGTCCTGATTTCCCATTCCTTCCGCGCGCGGACATCATGTCCTACGAGGAAATCGATCGCTTGGCGAGCCTGTTCGTCTCCCTAGGCGTCGAGAAGATTCGTCTTTCAGGTGGAGAGCCGTTGCTACGTCGCGATTTGCACGAATTGATTTCCATGCTGGCTCTGCACGGTGTGGAACTTGCAATGACGACCAACGGCGTGCTTCTACCTAGATACGCGCCAGCACTTTCTGCGGCAGGTTTGGACCGTGTCACCGTCAGTCTGGATGCGCTGGATGAGGCGACCTTCGCAGCAATCACCGATTCAGGTCATACCGTGGCGGCCGTTCTCGCTGGAATCGAAGCCGCAGAATCGGTTGGCTTGGGTCCAATCAAGGTCAACACCGTGGTCAAGAGAGGAGCCAATGAGGGCGAGATACTTGATTTGGTTGAGCGCTTCTCCAGTCGAGATATCGCAACGCGGTTCATCGAATACATGGATGTTGGAACGACCAATGGTTGGGCCATGGACGATGTTGTCACCGCTGATGAAATCCGTAGCCTTCTCACCGATCTTGAACCCATTCCATCGCAGTACCCTGGAGAGGTTGCCAAGCGTTACCGTTTGCCGCAAGGTGGAGAGGTTGGCCTGATTACCAGTGTGACCGAACCGTTCTGTGGCGATTGCACCCGCGCTCGCCTGTCTGCAGATGGTCATCTCTACACATGCCTGTTCGCGACATCAGGACTAGACCTGCTGACGCCAATGCGTGAGGGTGCAACCGATGCCGAACTCGTGGCGATGATTGAATCATGTTGGAGTGAGCGCGACGATCGTTACTCTGAGATTCGAGCCGAAGCATCGCCCTCACGCGTGCGCGTGGAAATGTCCTACATCGGCGGCTAGTCAAAGCAGGCTTCTGTCGCTTTGAGGACCTCTGGCCAAGGTGCATCAGTGCGGATTGAAGGAGCACCCCATCTGGCAATCGCAGCCTTGAAACCAGCAGACTGCAAGCCTTCTACCAGTCTGCTAATCCTCGGAGGCCCACCCACATCACAGTATCTTGGTAGCATATCTGTCATGATGAGAGATGGCGTCCCTCCCAGTTCCGATTCACCCACCCAATGTCGCACGGCAGGCTCCGCATCGTCTCCGCACAATTCCATGGCCCTCTCTACGGTCATCGAGGCCAGGACATCAGAATCGAACAGTGGCCCCGTCCAGAGCGGCCCCGAGATTCGCTTGTCGTTCCGACTGACAGGATGGGTGAAGGGTAGCAGACAGAACGGCTGTTCTGGCGCATTGCCCTGTGGATGCAGACCCGCATCTGTTGCAGCCTGCAATTCATCAGGTGTGGGCGATGCGACGCGCCATCCAAGATTCTCTTCAAGCAAGTTCGCAGATTGGATCGAGCGATGGACCTTGACGGATACTCGAATATGATGAGAATCCCATGATGACAAGAGTGGCATGATGCAACGGTCGTGCTGAGCAGCCGTCCTTGCAACGGTTGCCATCAACAATCTCAGTGCGGAATCATGCGCCATCTCATCCGTCCGGATTTTTGCTCCGTAGCGGCGCAGGCACGCACTTGCAGATGAACCAGTTAGCGCTGCAGTATCGGTCGCTGTCACCTCCATCACAGCCCGCCTCGCACTGGATTGCATGGCCGAATCTAGGAATGGAACCGGTGAACCGAAGGGGTCAATGTCGACCCATTGCCAACCCGAAGAGAGCAGGACCTGCCGTGAATCCTTGTGGAGGAACTCGACCTCAGGACAGTTTTCTCTGGCGTATTCCAGTGCTTCCGCATCGAGGTCGGCTCCAACCACCATCAGTCGCTCAGCTTTCTCGCTCGGCAGTTCGGTCAACCATCGATTGATTCGACTGCCGGTTGCGCAGAGCGCATCCAGCACGTGGATTTTCGGCTTGTTGAACCATTCCGTATCGAGCATATGATCCATCAGCAGTACACTTCGCGTGCGACAGTCCGCCATCGCTGGATTGTGGAAGGCCGAACGATGTGCACGGTCCGCAGGACCCTTTCCATGACGTTCCAATTGCTTCTCAGTGCGCCCTTCCGTGGCTGGTGGAATTCGATGATGAGTCCGTCCTTCAAGGACGATCTCAGGTTTGGTCACCGCATCACCTCAGTAGTGTTCGAAGACAATGTCGGGATTGACGTGTGTCACCTTGTGGCCATGGTCACAAACCTCTCCCACCCTTTGAGTTCCTTCCATTCGTGAAGAGACCCAATCGCAGACCGCGTCCGCGTGCGCAGAATCGACAACCAAGACCATACCCATGCCGAGATTGAATGTCCGCGCCATCTCTCTGTCTGTGATTCCACCCGTCTGTTGAATCCATTTGAATTCAGGGAGTGCAGGCAAGGGGCTGTCGATATGCCAACCGAGACTGTCATGCAGCCTGAGCAGATTGGATAGGCCCCCACCCGTCACGTGGCAGATTCCGTGAAGTGCATCGGCAGGACAAGGCCCGCTTCCGTCGCGACAAGCATCGATGAGGTCGGTCACGGGGTCGACGTAGATTCGAGTCGGATTGAGAAGAACTTCACCGAGAGTAATGTCTCCATCTCCCATTCGGACGATTTCACGCCCAGCGTGTTCGGTGTCGAACGGTGCTGAATCCGTGTAGGAAAGTCCACTCACTTCGACGACCTTGCGAACCAATGAGAATCCGTTTGAATGTACACCGCTGGCAGGCAAGCCAATCATGACATCCCCTGCACTGATGTTGGCGCCTGTAATTGCGGCACCTTTGGGCAACCAACCGAGTGCTGTACCGGAAAGATCCAGTTCCGTGACGATTCCAGGCAGGCTCGCCGTTTCCCCTCCAGCGAGAGTCACACGGGCGATTCGACAAGCTTCAGCAAGACTCTCACCAATGGCTGCATGTTGCTCCGGGTCCGGCTTGGGGACTGCAATGTAATCGACGAATGCAATCGCTTCCGCGCCTACGCACAAAAGATCGTTGACATTCATCGCCATACAGTCGATTCCAACCCCGCTCCAATGTCCCATCATCGAGGCGATTTGCAATTTGCTACCCACACCATCCGTGGCCAGAGCGAGCAGGTTGTCTCCGAATTCGATGAGGCCACCAAATCCACCGGGCAGATCTACAGGTGCACCGGGCGTGCCCGGCGCTCTGATTGATTTCGAAAGTGCGCCAACAAGTGAAGCGACCGAGGCCCCTTCAAGGTCGATATCCACGCCACTGCTCGCGTAGTCGAGACCCTCGCCTGTGTCGCTCATCGCTCCGCGCGAGCCGCAATAGCCCCTTCAGGCTGCCGCCACCCTCTATTTCGGTCCACGAACAGGGCCGCAGCAGACTTCATACCCCGACCCACCCCCTCCGGGGGTGCGGAAGTGATACGATGACCACACGGCGACAACTCCTCGGACTACTGATGACGACCCTAATGTTGGCCGCCAGTTTGGCCGGCTGCCTGGGTGGCGATGATGGTGGCGGAGACCCCGTGACTGAGCCCAATGATGGCGGAGATGGAACCGGAGATCCAACCTTTGCTGATTCTGATGGCGATGGCATTTACGATGTCATCGATCAATGTGCTGATACACCCGCAGGAACTGAAGTGGAATGGAATGGTTGCCCCAAGGCTGTCGATACAGACGGTGATGGAGTCGCAGATGTCGATGAGATTGCTGGCTGTACCGATTCTTCAGCCTCAAATTACAATGCAGATGCGACCGATGATGACGGGTCCTGTGATACCGATGGCGATGGTGTTCCTGATGGACAAGATGCCTTCCCTGGTACACTCGCTGGCGTTGAAGTCGATGCAACAGGTTGTGAAGTCATTTACGATGCCGACAATGATGGTGTCTCTGATGGCGATGACGATTGTGCCGGTACTGAAGACGGTGTGGAAGTCGATGCTAACGGTTGCCCAGTTCCACAAGACAGTGATGGAGACGGTGTTCTGGATGACGATGACAACTGTCCAGACACACCTGCTGGAATCACAGTTGATGAGAATGGCTGTGAGGTTTTCACCGGTACTGTAACCGAGGTCAAGATTGGCGTACTGACGCCGCGAACCGGTGACAACGCACACCTCGCAGAAGGCTTGGAGAATGCCGCTCAGATGGCCATCGACGACATCAACGCGGCCCAGAGCGCCTACGACTTCTCACTCGTTTTCTTTGACACCGAATCCAGTGGATCCAAAGGTCTCAACGGCGCTTGGTCACTCATTGAAGGTGATGGCGTCTCTGGAATCATTGGCGGTTCATCCTACTCGATTTTGGACAATGCATTCACCGCTCCTTCTGCAAATCAACCCGATCCCAAACCAATCGAACATCAAATTCCGGTGATTACCCCCTTTGTTTCTGATGGTGGTCTCGAAGAACTCGAAGATGATGGCCTCATCTGGCGTGTAATTCCCAGTGAATCTGACAGTGCGAAGGGCGCCGTCATGTGGTCGAACATCTACGAATTGAATGGCTTGGCGATCGTGTATGTCGACAATGGATTCGGTCGTGCCTCCGAGCGTATCATTTTGGAATCATACGATTCAAACAATATCTGTGGAGTCTATGCATATCCACAAAATCCAACCGATGCACAACTTGAAGCGGTTCGTGACGATGCTGTGAATGATGGCTGTGAAAATGCTTTGTTTGCCTCTACTGATGTGGATGCTGCGCGATTGATTTCCAAGTTCAAAGCCGTTCTCCCGGAGGCACGCATCGTCACCACGCACCAAGCCGGTTACGCTGAATTCCCCGAACTTCTTCCGCCGAGCGGTCGCGATCTTGTGTTGGGGGTGGTCGGCGCCAACGCATCGACAACCTGGACATCACCCTTACAGGCCGATTTCGATGCTGATTACCTCTCTACATATGGTTCAGCGGCCCCATCTCATGCGGGTGCATCGTACGATGCAGCGATGATTATGGCTCAGGCTGCAATTCAAGCAGGCTCAAGCACAGGTAGCGACATCAAAGCCGCAATTCCTGACGTTGGAACCGACTATGCTGGAATCGGTGGCACCATCACATTCGATTCTCATGGGAACACACCTGAGATGATGTACAACCTGTTCCGATTCGAAGATGATGGTGACCAAGATGGCGATGGATTCATCGACATGTCATTTGAGGAAATGGGATTCTGGAATGAATGGACTGGAATCTCTTCACAATGCCGAGCCAATGCCCGCTCCGTTGTGATCGGTATGCTCAGCCCCGAGACCGGCATCCACTCAGCGTATGCACAGGGTGAGGAGAACGGTGTCCAACTGGGTGTCGATCTGTTGAACATCAATCAGCGAGGCACCTGCTTTAGCCTCACCGTTGCCGACACCCAATCGACCCAATCTGGTGCGGCCAGCGCCATGCAAGCTCTGGTCAACGCCGGCGTCATTGGAGTCATCGGCCCACATTCGACTGAGGAGGCTCTCGGTGCACTGACGGTAGCTGAGAGCAACAAGGTCCCGATGATTTCGTTTGGTGTGTTCTCCGATGAGGCGATGGACGACGCTTGGTCTGGTTGCGACCTCACCTGCACACCTTCCGACTATGGCTATCTCTGGCGCGTCTCGCCAGGGCAGGATCACCACGTCTCCGCACTCTCTGCTCACATCTCAAACGCTGGCCATTCAAATGTCGCCATTCTATATGATAACGGAATGGACAACACTGCAATTGCGACAGGTCTCAGCGCAGCACTAGGTAGCACCTGCTTGGAACAGTCCTTTTCGCAAGCACAGACCGATTTTACCACCGAGGTCGCTGCACTTTCGGGTTGTGATTCAGTTGTCATTTTGGCTGAATCTGTCGAGGGCGCAGCCATCCTTGCTGAGATTCATTCGCAATCCTTGGACATCGCCAAGATTGGTGGCCATGGCATGGGTGACATCTCCATGGGTGATACTGTATCCGACACGGTCCATCTGGACGGCCTGACGGGAATCCGCATGGGAATCGACCACGATCAGGCAGAATACGATCACGAACTCAAGTATGTGTACATGATGAACTATGGTACCGAGTTGCAGTCCTATGCAGGTTGGGCTGGAGATGCCACACTCATCCTGGGAACTGCGGCCTTGCTCGCAGATGTTGGTTCGAACACCGCGACTCCACAGCGTGTCAACGAACACGGCATCTCAGCAACTGCTGAAAATTACGCAGTGAGTACTGGTGAAATCACTTTGAGTACATCGAATGGTCAAACAGATCACACAAACCTCGATGTCTACCAATGGGATGCAGATGGCCTCATGACCGAGATTGGTCGGTGGCGTTACGACCTGGGTCTCATCATGTTCTGAGGCAGATTTCAGCGGCCGTTTCGAAATGCATTGTGGCCTTTTGCATTCGATGCCCATCTTCGATTTCCATCAGTGCTGCGACATTTTCTTGCTCGCTGGCAATTCGTCTTGAGTTGTCAATGGGCACAATGTCATCCTGCAAGCCATGCAAGATTACAGTCGGATGATTCAACCGTGGCCACGACATTTTTTCTGCTGCTTGCATGAAATCCCATCCAAGCGTAATATCGTGTCCAAAACCGTGGTGATGGTAGGCGCGCCCATCGTCATCTTCCCAAGCCTGCATCTCTTCTGGTGAGAGATTTGAACGCCACATTTCTGCGAGTCCGAATGCGGGTGCAATCAACAGCAATCCGAACCGTGCATTTGGTCGCAGCGCGCTGGCGTTGGCTGCGGCCAATCCTCCCATCGAAGAACCCGCAACAAGATCGAACTCCTCAGCATCGATATGGTCGAGCAGCACATCAGTTTCCTGCTCGATGTTCCAACCTTTCGACGACATGATTGGTGTGGTGACATCCCATCCTAGAACTTCGCTCATGTACGTGGGTTTGCCACCATCAGGTGCGCCTTCAAATCCATGGGCGAACAGAACCCGCATCATCATCCGACCCATGTCATCCTATCTAGTCAAATTCCAGACCCAGTAACTCCAAGTCGGCTAGAGGACAACGTGTCATCGACGCATGATCCATGACCCTAAGGTGAATCTCAGCCACGACATGCACAGTCGCTTGAAACAAATGGCCAGCATGGACGTTGTTGTCATCATCGGACCAACAGCAGTGGATATGGGTGAATGCTTCCCCCTTCTCTGTGCGAGCAATGTTGCCCGAGAGGCTCACCAATTCTGATGGGGGGTCCAAAGGTCGCCTTTGGTACACTCCTTCCGCATTCATGTATCCATATTGATTGTCACGAGTTCTACCAATACCACTTGTAATCGCGGCCGCATCAAACCCAAGGTCATCTGCCAGTTCCTGTAGGGATGCATGAATTTCTTCCCCTGGATCAAGTCGCACGAGGATGTCACTTCCAGAACGTGTGTGTTCCATGTCCCCGGCTCCATGTCGGCCGTTCAAAGGGCTTCCCACGAAAATGGTAGGAAATCCAATTGGAAATCCTTCCATTGGAAATCCAGTGGGCCCTGATTGCTTGTATCGTAAGGTTCTGATTCCAGTGGAAATGAGGGGGTTTGGACCTCTTCTTCCACTAAGTTAATGGGACTCGGATTTCCGATGCGAATGCCCTGTGTGGAGGATGTTGGATGCTTTCGGTTCATGATTCGGGCGCTCGATGGCGCTCCTTCTTTGAGGAAACCTGTGCCAATGAGATCTCCACACTCGCCGCATCATGGCCCAAACAAACGGCCTTCATGATGGAGTACGCCAATATCCAGTCATGGGATGTTCCCTTCGCAGAATTGATCCTAAAACACCCGAGAGCGACCCTTCGCAACGCGGACACGGTTTTGGCCGCAATGTGTCGAGAATCTGGATATGAAGCGAATCCGCGAATTCGAATCTCCGGTCTTCCACCCGATGTATTACACAAACTTCGAGCCATTAGCAGCGATCAGGTCGAGACGTTCACGACTTCCGAAGTGATTGTCACCAAGGTGAGTGAACTCAAACCTCGAATTTACGAGGCCATCTTCACCTGCACAACGTGCGGAAACACCCTTCCGATTTCTCAACCCAACGAATTGGAATTGATTGAACCATTGGAGTGTCCAGACACCGGTGGTTGCGGTCGTCGAAGGGCGGGGGGCCAGACTCGATTCGATCTCAGATGGGAAGATTCCACCATGATTGACAATCAATGGATCGAAGTCCAAGAACTTCCTGAGAACGTCAAACCTGGTTCTCAACCCGTTCGTCTGAGCGTGTTGGCTGAAGCGGAATTGGCCGGCAAACACGTGCCCGGTGAGCGTATTCGAATCAATGGTATCCCCTATGTTCGAACCCTCAAGCGAGGTGGAACGAAGACACCCATGTTCGACGTCTACATTTCGTTGCATTCCAGCGAACACAAGAACATCCCTCTGGAAGAAGTGAAGACCACCCCTGAAGAGATTCTAGAAATTGAGAAAATTGCGAAGCGCGAAGATCTCTTTGAACTCTTCATTCGCTCGATTGCGCCATCGATTATCGTCGGCGACGATATGATGAATTACATCAAGAAATCATTGATTTTACAATTGTTCGGTGGCGTCTCACGAAAGTTCAGTGACGGCACACGGACCCGTGGTGATATCCACATCCTGTTGCTCGGTGACCCCGGTGTCGCCAAGTCGCAATTGCTGACATTCATGGGTATGATTTCACCACGTGGTCGATTCACCACTGGTGGTGGGACGAGTGCGGCCGGATTGACGGCGGCTGCGGTCAGAGACGCATTCAACGATGGCCGCTTCTCACTAGAAGCAGGCGCGCTTGTGTTGGCGGACATGGGCCTTTGTGCAGTTGACGAATTCGACAAGATGTCGCCCGAAGATCGAGGCGCTATGCACGAGGCCATGGAACAACAGCGCATCAACATCAACAAAGGCGGAATTAGCGCAACCATGCCCACGCGCTGTGCTGTTCTAGCGGCTGCGAATCCGAACAAGAAGCATGGTGGTCGCCTGGTTCCTGTCGTCGATGGCGAACCCTCCACTTATCTCAACAATCAAATCGATTTACCCCAGCCTCTGATTACCCGTTTCGACATTATTTGGATGATCAAAGACGATGTAATTGAGAGCCGAGATCGAAAGATTGGCGAATACATCATTCGAGCCAAGCGTTCGGGGGTTCCAGAACATCTGATTGAGAGTGGTGAACAGGTCGAGCCGAAAGACGTCCATCGGGGTGAAATGTATTATCAGAATGTAGATGACGAGGAGATTCTAACGATTGATTTCCTACAGAAATATGTGGCTCACTGCAAACGAGAATACCATCCAACATGTGATGAGTCCCCCATGAAAATTCTTGTCGATTACTATACCGATCAAAGAAAGGAAGGCCAAGACTCAGGAAACACCGTTGCTTTGACCGCTCGTTCAATTGAGGGAACCTTGCGAATGGCCGAAGCCAGAGCTCGCTTGTTCCTACGCAATGAGGTCACAGATGAAGACGCCAAGGAAGCCATTGCAATGGACAAACTTTGGCGATATCTCAGCGAGGGTGATGGAATTAACCCCGATGATCCGACTTCAGGGATGCGCAAGCGCGCTCAGAGTGCAGAGAGAACCATCATGTCGATTGTCCGCAACCTCTGTCGTGAACTCGATGGCGAATGTACCACTCCAGACGTATACAACGCTGCAAGCGAGCAGGGATACGACGAAGACACCGTTGACCGTGTCCTCAACAATATGCGAAATCGTGGCGATTTGTACTCACCACGAATCGGATTGTGGCGATATAACAACTGAGAGATGTCAGACACCGCTGCCCCTTTAGGGGGGCAGCGGTTGGACTCGCGTCATGGCCGAGGGGGTTCCTGGCGATGTCGCGGATGCCGACGGCTTGGACCCGGCGGCTCTTGGCTTCATGTGCGGTTTAGAGGTTCATCAGCAATTGGCCACGGGGAAATTGCATTCCCGTCAGCCCAGCACTCTGTACGCCGACGGTATCGAAGACATCGAAGGTCGATGGCCCAGTGCCCATCGCCGCCTCCGTGCCGCTCGTGGAGAAGGTGGCCGTATCGATATCGCCGCACGCTTTGAACAGCGACGAAATCGCTCCTTCGTTTACTATCAATCACCCAACGCCGGCCTCATTGAGATGGACGAAGCCCCTCCTCTCGATCACGATGAGGATGCCGTCGAAGTTGCCCTGATGATGGCGGCCATGATGGATGCCAAACCGGTGGGTGCCCTTCAAGCGATGCGCAAGACAGTGGTCGATGGTTCCAACACCAGTGGCTTCCAACGCACAACACTCATCGCCACACATGGTTCCATTCAGACGCCGACAGGGCCCGTGGGAATCGACGTCATTTGTCTGGAGGAGGACAGCGCTCGCAAACTCGATACTCGCGCCACCTCGGGTGGTGAACAGGTCGTCTACAACCTAGATCGACTTGGAGTACCATTGGTTGAGGTCGCCACGGCTCCCGATGTACAGACTCCCGAACATGCCAAGGAGACCGCTCTCGCATTGGGGACTCTTCTGCGAGACACTCGTCGCGTCCGTCGCGGTTTAGGTTCGATTCGTCAAGACCTCAACGTCAGTATCGGACCGGGTGACCGTGTGGAAATCAAGGGTTGTCAAGACCTCGATTGGATTCCACGAATCATCCGCCTTGAGATGGCACGCCAACTGCACTTCCATCGTTTGGCCAACGAACTTAGATCCCAACTCGGTGTTGACCCGTTGCCGGAACATCGCAATCTTGACGATTCAACCGTTGAGGCATCGGTGGCTGAGAAGGTCGCTGAACAGATGCCATTCAAACTCCACGACATTTCGGCGACTTTCGCCAATTGCGAATCCAAGATGGTGTCCGAATCAATGTCGACCGGTGCCGTTGTTCTCGGACTACCTCTTCCGGGATTGTCGGGTAAACTCGGTTCCAAGACATTGGACGAACAGGGTGCTCAGTTGCCCAGACTCGGTCGTGAACTGGCGAGTGCAGCGAAGTTGGCGGGTGTTCGTGGTATTTTCCACTCGGACGAATTGCCAGCCTATGGAATCACGGAAGCCGAAACCGCTGCATGCGCAGCCGAACTCGGTGATTGCTTCGTTCTCTGTGTCGCTCCGCAATGGCAGGCGGAATTGGCCCTCGAAGGCGTTCATTCGCGTGCTTGTCTGGCTTACCATCGAATCCCACAGGAGGTTCGCAATGTTGTCATTCGCAAAGGCGAACCAGAAGACGGTACGACCACAGCGATGCGACCCTTGCCGGGTGGGGCACGGATGTACCCGGAGACCGACATCCCCACGACTCCAATCGCTTCTGAATTTTGGACATCGATTCGAACAAATCTGCCTCCAAGTCGTGATGAACGCCTCGCCCGCCTCGGCACCACAGATCTTTCTGAAAATCAGGTATCGGCTCTGCTGAGCGGTGAACTTGACGATTATTTCATGGATGGGATTTCAGGCGAACTCTCTCTTCCAACCAAGGCCTGGGCCAGTGCATTGTTGGATCATGGTACTGCGAAAGTCACCGCTCTTGCGGCCGCCATCCATCTTCGAGAATCGGGTGCAATTACCCGAGAAGGGGTCGAACCTCTAGTCAACGATGCGACTACCGATGACATCCCAACTTTGCTCGAATGGATGAGCGCAGAGGCCGCATCTCGAGGATTTGAGCCTGCAGATACCGGAGCTGTTGATGCAGCCGTCGCTGAAGTTCTAGCCGAACGTGCTGAATTTGTTGCAGAGCGCGGCATGGAAGCCCTGGGGCCACTGATGGGTGTGGTCATGGGTAAACTAGGGGGCGCCGCCGATGGAAAGGCCGTCTCAGCTGCCCTGAAAGAACAAATTCAGAGGCTGCTCTGATGCGACGAGCATTGCTCATACTCACCCTGTTTCTTCTCGCTGCATTTCCGGCTGAGGCGAGCGAAGGTCGTCACGCTGAATGGATTACGGATCCTGTGTTGCCAGATGTTCAATGGAATGCGAGCGTCGACATTGGATACATTTCCACGGCCCCTCTGGTGAAAGACGGTCTTGTCATCGTCAAGGGTGGAGGCAATCCCAATACAGGAGAGGGCGCCGGCCTAGTGGCGTATCGTGCGGATACAGGCGTCGAGATTTGGCGGTCCCTACATTCTCAGAGCAATCGTGGATTCGAAGTGGCTCCACTCTCGCATATCGCAGGTGCATCTGACTCCAGTCACCCGTGTGAGACCGAACGGGACGTGATTGTCACAGGTTGGACTTCTGGAATCCTCACCGCACATGACTTCGCCACTGGAGATGAGATGTGGAACGTCTCAACTTCGGCACCCGATTGGGGGATTACTGGCGGCGGCTTCCTCGCGACAACAGGCGAAATTGTATGGCCTACAGAGACAGGGATTATCCAGGTCTGTGCCGCCAATGGTACAATCTTGCATCAACACCACGATTCCGGCCTTCGCACATATCGCGCCAATCTTGGGGCTTGGGTGGACATGGAGGCCGATGCGAATGGAAGCATCACGACATCTGTAGGGTGGTTGCAGGGCACCGAAACCGGGCATCTATTGCGATATGATTCGAACTCAGTTCTCCTCGATGACATCGACATTGTGGAACTGGCCAATCTGACCGGGACTTGGCGAATTCGTTCAACCCCCATATTCCAGTTTGAACATGGCGTGATGTTGCACCTCCATTCGACAGGTGAATCCAATCTTGTTCGGATCCAGTGGGATCAATCTGGAAATACAACTCTCCTCGATTCGATTACTCTGGGTTCAGGTACAGCGACGACACCATCCGGAATGAATCAACTCACTGTCTTTGCGGGCAATGATGACGCGGTCCATTACGGCGTGGTCAATGGAACGATGTTCGAAGCCATTCGTTGGAATGCCAGTGATGTGGTGGGCGAGATTCGTTGGATCCAATGGGACGATGTGATTTCGATTTGTTTGCCTCAGAATACAGCGATGGGTTCGTGGTTCCTCGCCATCGATGCCAATCACAGTATCGAATGGATTCCTGACGTGTCGGGCTATGTGACGGCGGGTTGCGGCTCAGATGGGCTGGTTCATGCTGCAGCCAACGATGCCTCTTGGCTCGAAGTGCGCTACGACCCTCTTGATTGGAATTCGATTCATGCGAAAGCCGATGACACTCTTGGAACAGTTGAGAACACAGCGGAATCTCCAGAACCACAGGATGATGGAATCTCGGAATCAACTGAAGAAGGTGCCACAGGCATTGTGATTCTCCCCTTCATCGGTGCTGCACTATTTCTGATTCTAGCACAATTCTCAGTGAGTTCTGATACCCGGCGTATGATTCGCATCGGAGCTGCCTTCATGGTCTTGCTCGGGCTAGCGATGGTTGGCACATTCTACAACACACATATTGTGGCTGATCCAGAGGCAGACTCAAGCCAGCGAACTCGTGTTGGAACCCTTGTTTCAGCACTGGATGATGGTTTGGCGGAAAACGAAGTTCTCGTCGCGTTTCATTTCCCCGAATCATTTGCTCCGGAATCCTGTGATGAAGGTGAAATCTATTCGAGAGAAACAGGGATGTCTTGGCTCGCAACCCCTGCTCCAGAAGGGAGTTACTGCATCGTTGTCGCAGCCATCGAAGTTGACGTTGGAACCACGGTCGAGATGGTGACCATGGACACGCTGGCTGACTATCAGTATGATTACGAAGTCGAATCACAAATTCTGGGCCCATTCTTACTCGATGTCAATGATGCCACTGGTGGTTCAGATGGGCGCTGGTGGAGTTATGATCTGAACGGTGGATATGGGACGATTGGCATGGCCGAACAAGTGGTCGAAGCGGGGGACCATATCGACTGGCATTTTGACGTTGGCCAGTTCTGACGAGGTCAATACTCAAAGTCCGCTTCTCTCCGTATCGCCTCCATAGGAGGCGATATTCATCTCAATCTGGGGTTGGCAAGGTGAGAGAGCGGCTCGTCTGGGCCCCCCTCGCCACTTTCGTCTTCCATTCCTCGTTCTCGTCGTCGTTCTACCCCTATTGCTCGAATGGCGACACCTCGCAGCTTGGGGTAGTTTCCTGTTTCTTTGGTCTGCCTACATGGTTGGCCCGACCTCTCTGTTCCGATGGCTGCGCGTCTGGTTGCCCTTGTCCATTCTTTACGGATTGGTTCTGTTTCTGTTTAGTGGATCGGGAGATTGGCAGCGTATTCTACTGCTCATGGGTCGATTGCTCATCGCTCTGCTCGGGATGCAGATTTTGACTTGGTCGGTTCCACCTTCCGACGTCGTCCGTGCCTTCGATTGGGTCTTGCCTCGACTCGGTGTCTCTCTAGCCATCGCCTTACGTCTTGTCCCCCGATTAGAACGGAGTGCAAAATGGCGCTTGGAGACGCTTGAGGAACGCGGTTTCATCGATGATCAATCCGGTTTGCAGGCGCTTCGAACCCGGGCCTCAATCTGGCCAGGATGGTTGGCGGATTCACTCGACCATGCCCATGATTTGGGGGATGCCGTTCAATCACGTGGGATTCTCGCTCCGAGACGCTGGAGACACGGTGTTAAGCGCCGAATCGTTCAGATTGCCCTTGGTGAGGATGTCCGCGAAGACGGTGTCAACCCTTACCATTTCTCGACCTCGGTGCAATTGGGCCTTGACCTTGAGATTCGTTTGCCGGATGGCCGAAGCATTGGACGGCACAAGGAATTGTTGAAGGGTGGCCAGATTGTCCTGCTCAGGGGACCTTCAGGTTGTGGGAAATCAAGCCGACTCCGCGTCATTGCTGGTGTCTCACCTTGGCAACACCCGGTAACTGTGCACGGCAAGGTCCACATCTCAGGGCACCCCACTCTCGGGGAGGTCGCTCTTTCAGACGGCCCATTCTCTGA
>JAKUOE010000003.1:0-5155 GCA_022449845.1 Candidatus Thalassarchaeum sp. | reverse complement strand
CAAGCTCGTGTTGGAATCCACAGGACCCCGATCGCCACGGCCTGGACGAATCGGTTCAACGAGAATTCCAAATTGCCAGGCGACTCTCTGGCCCTTGGTCACAACAAGAGATGTTGGAATGTTTACGCGAATGGAAATTATTCGACAAACTTCGTTCGCAGCCAGAGAATCTCTCAGAGGGCGAACAACAACGCCTGCTCTTGGCCGCCCATCTTGACTCGGCTCAACCAATCTGGTTGCTGGACGAGGCCGATGTACATCTTGACGAGGCCGGCTTCATTGAACTCGGCAAAGCCGTTGTCAAGCATCGCGCCCGAGGCGGCCTTGTCATCGTCGTCGCTCATCGACATGCTCGTTGGGCTCGAATCGCCGATCGAGAAATTGACATCGGAGAGCCCATGCCACCTCAGGATTACCCCTCGGTCTGGGTCGAGAAGGGAGACGAGGTTGGGATACCCCCTGAAGGTGCATTATTCGCACACAATCTCAAGCCCGTTCGAGCTGGTGATCTCATTCTAGTTCGCGGTGCCAATGGTAGTGGAAAGACGACACTTCTGAGGGAGTGGTCTGCATCCTCTGGCCTACCATGGTTGCCGACATCTCCTGATCGGCGCTTGCTGGGGATGACCATCTCCGAGGAATTGAATCTTCAACACCCTGCCTTGTTTGCCCAACATCTTGCAGGAGAAGAGGTCCAAATTCCAGACGCTGAAGCCATTCAATTGCAACAATCTGCCTTGCGCCTAGACCTCGGTCTATCGCATCTCTCGATGGCTACTCCTGTCCATGATTTGTCGACCGGCGAACGTCGGCGCTTGTCGCTCCTTCCTCTGCTAATGAGTCGGCCACAGATTATGCTTCTCGACGAAATTGATCACGGACTCGATGATTTGACGTTGGCCGATTTACTTGAGCAACTCAACGCTCGTCGCAAGTCGGGTTCTGCCGTCGTCATCACCTCACATTCACCGGATTT
Source organism: Candidatus Thalassarchaeum sp. (assembly GCA_022449845.1). Taxonomy (GTDB): domain Archaea; phylum Thermoplasmatota; class Poseidoniia; order Poseidoniales; family Thalassarchaeaceae; genus MGIIb-P. Next base: position 4,179 of record JAKUOE010000003.1, on the reverse strand, counting down.
GATTGCTTGGGCCAAGGTCAGTGGTGGCCGGGTTTGGAATATTGAACAAGGGCGATTGATGGAGGTGTCATCGTGATTATGGCCGAAGTTCAGGCTTGGGCCGGTACGCCCGGCGGTATCGCTGTGTGGTTGACCTCTTTGTTCGGGCTCATCTTCGGTTCGATGCTGCTCAGTGTAGACCGTCGTATCCGATTGGGCAGAGAGGCCGCTCTCATCGCTCTCCTAGCGGCTGTCGCGAGTGCCACGCGGGGCCTGTTCGCTGCCCTCCCCAATATCCAACCTGTGACTTTGTTGATTCTGATGATTGGCCTTCATCTCGGTGCGCGTCGCGCGACCGCTGTCGCCATGTTGACAGCACTCATTTCGAACATGGCACTTGGACATGGGCCGTGGACATTCTATCAGGCACTGGCATGGGCGTGTGTCGGCTCCAGTGCCGCAGTTCTCCGTCCGCTACTTGTCAACTGGGATGGTACCAAGGTTCGAATCGGTACAATGGCGGTTCTCGCATTCATCTGGGGTTTCCTCTTCGATTGGATTGTTTCTTTGTCAGCGCTCGCTCTCTATCAGTCGTTTGAAGCCTTCCTCACATTCATCATTGCAGGGTTGATATTCGATGCACTGCACGCTGTTGGTAACGTATTGTTCACTATCTGGTTGGCCCCAAGCCTGCACCATTTACTGTGGCTACACCGTCGCCACGAAGCCGGCCGTTGGTTTCCAACTCTACTCGATGAGACCGTCACGAGGGAAGCGTTCATCGCTGAAGCCGAAGCAGCAGCGAAACATCTCGAGAATCCCATGGCTGGAATCGCGCGACTCGATGGAGAGGATTAGATGGCTAGAAAAGACGAATCCCTGACCATGGTACTCGTCACACGCAAAGATTTGACATTGTCCCGCGGCAAACTTGCAGCACAGTGTGGCCATGCCGCGGTTGAATGCACTCTCAAAGCAACGCGCGAATGTCCTCAGTATCTTGCCTCATGGCGTGAGAATGGTGCTCGTAAGATCGTGGTGGAAGCACCGAATGTGGATGCACTCAAGCGTCTGTTTGGCGCCGCTCAGGCGGAGGGCATTGTCTGCTACATGGTCCGTGATGCAGGCCATACGGAGATTCCTGCAGGGACGGTCACCGTCGTCGGGCTTGGACCTGGGCCGCGCGAATCGATTGATGCATTGACCGGTTCATTTGGACTTGTCAAGTGAGAACGGCGCCCGTAGGGCGCCAACTCGCCCATGCGGCGGATTCATGATGGGTTCAGCCCACGCCAGTTTGTGTCGGACGAGGTTTGGGAGGCCGAGATTCTCGAGGATGATGTTTACGAAGCGTGGGTCGACGAATCCTTCGAATCCACTGAACGTCAAGAGAGACGCCAGTTAGACCTCGCTCTCGCAAGCACGGGTGCAATCGTTGTCGCTTTCACGATTCTCGCTGCAATGTGGGGAACGGTTGATCATGGAATGATGATGGGTGCCGACATGAGTCCTGGCTCAACGGTCAGCATCTCATGGGGTGACTCGATTTTCATGCCACGGGACCCCGATTGTGTTGATCGACAGAATGGTCAGGATTACCCCGAATATGGCATTGGATACGAACCTAGTTTGGCGATTGATGGACATGGGAACATGTTCATCACGGCTCACAAGGACCTTCGCTGGTCCTCACCCGATGGTGGCATCACAAATTGGCTTGATGGTCAGCCACACGTTACTCCTGATGGCGCTTGTATGGATGGCTACATGACCAGTTGGGACTATCTCGCCTCATGGTTTTGGGTCTCAAATGACAATGGAACAACTTGGGGTCCAGGTGATGGCTTCCAAGAGACACCCGGCACGGTCATCGAAGCATGGGCCACCAATGGGGCAACGGGAGCCGCCTGTCATGGCGATGCAGGCGACATCGCGGTTGATGCCATGGATCGAATCTACTACCTCGACACCTATCTTGAGGACAATTGGATTCACGTCTTCAGTGATGGAGGCCAGAATCTTGAGAGTGGTTTCTGTGATCGACAGAGCACGATGGCTGGTGATGACCGGCCTTGGATTCAGGCTCAGAACAACGGCATCGTCCATTATCTAGGCAACAGTGGAGTCAGTGTTCAGGACTGCGAAAATGGTGCGGCTCGATATTGGTACTACCGCAGCGATGATGGTGGGCAACAGTGGTCACAGTGCTATTCGATGCCTGGAGGTTGGTCCACAATCGCTCCAGAACGCAGTGGAGATTACGTCTTCGTTGCCCAAGAGAATCAGGATAGTGCAACGGGCCATGTGCACGTTCGTGTTTCGGATGATACGGGCTTGACATGGGGCGAACCCATCAACGTGGGTCCACGCAATGGGAACCCACCCGAAGGCTATCCACTGGTTGAGACCAATGGTCTTGGGACCGTTGCCGTCGTTTGGGCAGATTGCCCCGATGGCCCGACGGGTCCATGGGATGTTCGCATCGCCATGTCATATGACCGTGGAACCACTTGGGAATCTTGGGAGATTACACCCCCTGATTGGGACGGAATCACCATGTATCCATTCGTCAGCATCAACGAGGACAACGTCACTCTCGTGAGTTTCTATGGTATCCCCTTCAACAATACTGCAGAGGGACAATATGTCGCTGGTCAGGAATGGTATCTCTATTCAGGTGCAGTGCGTGAACCACACGAGAATGACACCTTCCAGTTTGAAATTGCAGCTCTAAATCCAGATGGAACCCCTGAGGCTCTCCACACGGTGACTCAGTACGAAGAAGATGAGGGCGATGTCCACGCTCTACACGACTTCTTTGAGACGGTTTTCAGCCCCGATGGTTCATGGGTCGGCATCGCTTATCAGGTGAACATCGGAGAGCATCCGTTTGAGGATAACGAGGAACAGCGATACATCAAGTTCGTTCGCGGTGACCTCAACGTGTGAGGTGTCAGTATGTCGATTATCGATCCGGATATCCGCAAGGCTGAGACACTGCCTTCAAGATTCTACACCGAGGCCGAAACCTTCGAATCTGTCATTTCATCGTTTGGTCAGAATTGGCATTTCGCTGCCCACCGTAGTCAACTGTCCAAAGCCCAACCCATCGACAATCCACTGAGAGAACCGATGCTGCTGACACAGAGTGAGGGTGATGTGCATTGTATCTCCAATGTCTGCACGCATCGAGGGATGCTGGTCTGCACTGAACCATCTGACGCCAAGCGATTGCAATGCCCCTATCATGGTCGCACATTCAGTTTGGATGGACAGTTCCGCAGTATGCCCGAATTCGACACCGTTGAGGACTTCCCCACCGATGCAGATCATCTCCGCGAATTTCCCTTGGCCGAATGGAAGGGATTCTTGTTCAATTCAATCTCAGCCGATGATTTTGATTCTTTCATCGCAGAAGTCGAGACCCGGGTGGGTTGGCTACCGATTGAAGCCTTCACACACGATTCAAGTCGCCATCGCGAATACACAATCGATTCCAATTGGGCGTTGTATGTCGACAACTATCTCGAAGGATTTCACATTCCTTTTGTTCACGGAGACCTGCATGACGTCCTCGATTATGATGCATACAGCACCGAACTGTTCGATGGCGGTGTCCTACAGATTGGAATTGCGAATGAGGGTGAGCCCTGCTTCGATTTACCAAAAGGGCACCCTGATTTCGGACAAAATATCGCCGCTTACTACTTCTGGCTGCACCCCGGTCTAATGCTGAATTTCTATCCATGGGGTCTGTCGGTCAATCTTGTGATTCCCGAGGCTGTGGACAAAACCCGCATCGTTTACCATGGATTTGTGGGCGATGATTCGATGCTTGGAAAGGGAGCCGGAGGAGATCTTGACAAGGTCGAGACGGAGGACCAATTCATCGTCGAAGGTTGTCAGAAACGTGTCTCTTCAGTCGCCTACGAACGTGGCCGGTACTCACCGACCAAAGAGGCCGGAGTCCATCATTTCCATCGCATTTTGACACAATAATAGCGTGGTCAACTCTATGTTCCCCTACAGGTTCCGCAAATCATGGTCGCAGCCGTCACAATGAGCGATGAGAATCGTGACGACCTCATCGCCTGTTGCAAGGGCGTTGCCGACATGATCGATTGGCTTGATTCCCTCAACGCACGACCGGGTGTTGCTGAATTGGGCACACGCTTGGAATCCATGCCCCTGAATCTTGAA
>JAKUOE010000029.1:3443-12940 GCA_022449845.1 Candidatus Thalassarchaeum sp. | reverse complement strand
ATGGAGATTCACGAGAAATACAAGAAATAAGTCAATATTGGGGACCCCCAATGTAGGACTTATGAGGGTGAATATACACTAGATATCATGGAAGAAGCACCAAAGAAAAAGCGCGGCCTGTTGCGGCGCTCTGTCGGTGCTGTCGGACGGGGCAGTGCCAAGGTGATCGGCACGACGGCGAAGGTAACTGCAAAGGGGACTGGAAAGGTCGCCAAAGCCACAGCAAAATGTACTGGAAAGGTTGCGAAAGTGACTGCAAAGGGCGCTGGAAAGGCGACTGTGGCCACTGCCAAAGGGGCCGGCAAAGGTTCCTTTTTTCTCGCACGAGGTGCTGGAAGGGCTGCAGTTCGTGGGGCTCGCAAGGCCTTCCCCAGGGAAGAAGGAGAATCGGTCAAGGAATATCGAATTCGAATGGCCAAACTCGGGTTCAAAGTTTCAATGTGGACAGGATCCATTGTGGCGACGACATATGGAAATGCACAAGCTCAGAAAATCGCATTGGCATTCAAGGCCTATGAGTTATCCAAAGGAGCGAAGGATGTCACCAAATTCATCGCAGAGCATCTTGACGATGTGCCCGTACCAGAATCCTCCAACAGCATTGTCAGTGGGATGAAGAAGTTGGGTTTTGTGCTACTTGTGGTGATCGCAATCGGGATTGTAATCACTTTTGCCCAGACCATGAATTTCTGACATTGAATTACATCATTTTTTCAAGGAATATCAATACTGCAATCGGAGCCAAACTCATCACGATGTCCCGCATTAGTAAGAGCAGGGAGGTTTTCGCATGACCTTGGACCTCTTCTTCGATTCGAGCATCTAGTTTCTCGCTGGTTTCCTCGGCCTTCCCACGGATGACCTCAGTGACCGTTTCTGCAGCCATCACGGCGCGATCTTTCATCATCCGCCCGAATCGCTTGCTGGGGGCTTCATCGGGTGGTTCCTCTTGTGGATCAACACGACCTTCCATGATGTCGTCAACAGCTTGGATATCGCTGTGCATATCGAGGGGAGGTAACAAGCGGAGGTAATCCAGAGCGCCGCGTGCACCCGCGGCGACCTGAACGGCTGCCTTGGCGATGAAGCGGTTTTGTTCACTCACCGCGCGTAGCAGGCGCCGCGTTCGTGCGACGCGGAGGAGATCAGCCCAAAGCCAGAGAGCGGCGAAAGCGAACAGGATGAAGACACCAGTCGAAGGGGTGGCCTCCCAGTCCGGCCAACCCACGGGATCGAACATAGAGCGAGCGAAAATCGCGAGCAGCACAGGGAGGATGAGGGAGATGACTTCGTTGAAGATGAGCAGGGAGAGTCCCTTGATTCGAATCTGGCGGATGCGGCCCCAGAACCACTTCGCATCCCCGCCATACTTGGAGATGATATCGAAGAGTGGGGGCACGACCATGACCAGTCGAAAGACGAACGGAATAATCAGTAGAAGCAGGTATGCCTCAAAGGCCGAGGCCGGCGGAATGGATGGCACATAGATGGCCTGCATCGTGTATGTTTCAACGCCAGACCCCTTGAGTGTGACGCTCCTACCCCCTCACAATGCTCTTTCAGCGCCTATCCCTCGCAGTGACATGGCGAACTTCAGTCACGACCTGTCCGAATGGCTCTCGATTGGATTTGATTCCGAGTGGCTAGAGGAGAACATTCGCTGGAAGGACTTCGGCACGGGCGTACGCCTCGGCCGCATTGCGCGTGAGGATTCGACCTCTCTGGTGCTGTACGATGCCGATGCCGATGTTGAGGTGGAGGCGTTCCAACCTCACATGCATCCTGGCGGCGAAGTCTATCTGGTTCTAGAAGGCGAAGTTTACGACGAGTTCGGCACCTATCCGAAGGGTTCCATCGTCTGGATGGATCCAAAGTCCGAACACAACCCAAAAACCCGCGAAAGAACGCTAATTCTCGTGTTATGGCCCGATGGTGTCAAAGTACTCTGAGAAATCACGAAGTGTAGATTCTGCACTTTGTTCATTAACTGAATAGAAGTCAATCGTCCTGAGGCTCAGGTCTCACGGGGGGTTCTTGCGATGGAAGAGAGTATGCTACGCTGGTTTGGCGAATCGAATATGGACAATGTCAGCGAGGTTGGAGGCAAGGGTGCGTCGTTGGGAGAAATGTTCCAAGCTCTGCATGAAAATGGAGTTCTCGTACCCAATGGATTCACGGTTACAGTCAGCGCTTACGCCGCCTTTGTCGATACGCCGGCGCCCGAGGGGGCGTGGATGGGTGTGGCTGAGGTTGAGGACATGCCAGGTCTGCGCGAGAAAGCCGTGGCCTGCGCGACACTTCGAGAGGCGATTACAACCTGCTTTGAGGGTGCAGATACAAGCGATCATCTGGAGATGCACGCGCGGACGGCGATGGTTCGCGCCTTGATTGAAGATTCTGAAGTTCCCGAGCATATTGCAGATGCAATTGGAATGGGATATGAAGAACTGTGTGATGAATATGGACCCGGTGTCGATGTAGCCGTTCGTTCCTCAGCAACTGTCGAGGATTCTGCAGAAGCCTCGTTCGCTGGCCAATACGAATCCTTCCTCAATATACACGGTACTGAAAGCGTGGTGCTTCACTGGAAGCGTTGTGTCGCCAGTCTGTTCACAGAGCGTGCAGTCGCCTACCAGATTGACCGCGACATGGATCCGCTCGATGCTTCGCTTGCGGTCGTCATCATGAAGATGGTTCGAAGTGATCTCGCCTGCTCCGGTGTGATGTTCACACTCGATCCAGATTCTGGGCATGATGGAGTCATCCACATCTCATCTGCCTATGGGCTTGGTGAATTGATTGTGCAGGGCACCGTATCACCAGACAGTTTTCTGGTTTGGAAGGCAGGGCTGATGAAGAAGAAGCACGCAATCGTTCATCGACACATGGGTCAGAAGGAGCAGCGGATGGTCTACGCATCCAGCGGACGTTCTGACACCGAGATTATCGATATCGGGATGGAGGAGAGGCGTACGTGGTCTCTGGCCAACCAAGAGGTGCTCGCATTGGCTGAAATGGCCATTCGAATCGAACAACATTACGGGCGACCCATGGACATCGAATGGGCCAAGGATGGACACACAGGCGACCTGTTCATCGTTCAGGCACGACCAGAAACCGTTCACGGTAAGGAGCGACCCAGCGTATTGACCCGATATGTCATGGATACCGAACTGATGACGCGGCTACAGCGCAAGGGCAAGGTCCTCGCCATGGGCCAAGCTGTGGGTGAGCGGATTGGTGCAGGCAAAGTCCGCGTCTATTCCGACTACGAGGATGTCATTCGTCGCAAGCGTGCACTCCGGGATCGCCTCGCCGATGGTGAATCGATGGAGGATATTCTGTGGGATGAGCGGGTGTTCGAGCCAGGAGATGTGTTGGTCACCGAGATGACCACACCCGACTGGGAACCGATGATGAAGCAGGCTTCACTCATCGTGACACGAAAGGGTGGACGAACAAGCCACGCGGCCATTATTGCACGCGAGTTCGGCATCCCTGCAATCGTCGGCTGCATCGACGCGCTACGCGTCCTCGAAGAGGGCATGGAAGTCACCGGCACCTGTGCCGAAGGTGATGAGGGGCTACTGTTAGACGGCATCCATCCATTCGACATCGAGACCATCGAAATCAACACGGACACGCCCTTGCGAACCAAACTCAAACTCAACGTCGGATTCCCAACCAAATCTCTGGCTGATTCCATGCTACCTGTCGATGGTGTGGGTTTGGCGAGAATTGAATTCATTCTTTCCGCAGAGGTTGGCATCCACCCGTTGGCGCTGGTCCACCATGAAGCGCTGATGAAATATCATGAAACGGGAGAAATGGACGAGGCATTGGAACCCTTCCAGACTCATCTTGAATCACAAAGTGAGGAAGACATGATGGAGATGCTCGCGCAAATTGAGCAAATGTCTGGACCTCACAAGGATGCTCGCCACCTGTTCATCGATTCACTGAAGGAAGGAGTTGGACTCATTTGCGCAGCCTTCCATCCTAGACCCGTCCTAGTTCGCCTATCCGACTTCAAGTCCAACGAATATCGTGAACTGGTGGGTGGTTCAATTTTCGAGCCGGTTGAAGAAAATCCAATGATTGCATGGCGAGGAGCCTCTCGATATGTCGATCCCAAGTTCGCACCAGCATTCGAGATGGAGTGTGAGGCCTTGCGTGGGGTGGCCCACGAATTCGGGCTGGACAATCTGCAACTGATGGTACCATTCTGTCGCTCACCCGAAGAGGGAGCGGCTGTCAAGGAACTGCTGGCCCAGAACAAACTCGGCAAGGCGGATGGAGTCCCGTTGTTCATCATGGTCGAATTGCCCAGCAACGTCATTCTCGCTGAACAGTTCATCGAGGCGATGGATTTGGATGGTGGCTCGATTGGAACCAACGACCTCGTGCAGACCGTCTATGCTGTGTCACGCGACGACCTCGAAGGGTACTTGCATCCTGTCGATGCACGTTCACCTGCTGTCAAAACGATGGTGCGCAAGTCCATTGAGAAATTCACCGGGAAAGGGTTGGAAATCGGCATCTGTGGTCAAGCACCCAGTGACCACCCCGAATCATTCCCACCCTTCCTCATCGATTGCGGCATCACCTCGATTTCGGTGACGCCCGACACCGCCATTCAGGTTCGGCTCGCCGTTCAGGCCGCCGAGGCTGCGGTCGACATGGGATACGATGGAATGGACATCGTCATCGAAGCCGAAGAGTGAATCACTCAGGGATGAGTGGATCCAACCATCGCTTCCAAAGCGGTGGAATCAAACTTGGCCAGAACAGTCCAAAATATCCAGTGGGGAGTTCAGGGGCGCCCTCGTAGGGTTGTAACTTCCAGAACGGGTCACTCGCCTTGAGATGATGTGCAGGGTGCAGAGTGAGTTCGATTAGAGCCCAGCGTGAGAGGCGCTTCTTGGATTGCCATGAATGCATCTTTGTCTGACGTTCATCCACTGCGCGTTCCAATCCATAGTGACGAATATAATTGACATATTCCAGCAAAAATATGCTAATTACAGCCTGGTATAGAAGGGCACCTAGCCCCCATGTACCAAAGATGAACCAGATGGTTGCTGCAAATGCAATCTGGATGACAAGTCCGTGAAGAATCGAATTGTGGAGGAAGGATTTGGATCGCTTGGCCTGAACACCCCAGGCTGAGATGAACTGATTGGGGACTGTCTGAACAACCTGATACCACAAACTACGGCCCTTGGGGGCACTGGCAGGATCTTTCTGGGTCGCCACGAACTTGTGGTGGTTGTAATTGTGCTCAGTGGTGAAATGTGCGTACATCACTGATACAAGAGTAGCGCGCGCCATCCACCAACCAACGCTCTTGGGTTTCTTGTGACCCAACTCATGTCCAACCACGATGCCACAAATCCCAGTGGCAATGCCTGTACTGAAAGCAGCCGCCCAAGTCGTCCAGGCATTTCCATCCTGTTGACCCCGCCAACAGACTGTCCAGATGAGAGGAATCATCAGTAGAGCATGAACATACAGCATGACCTCGAAGGGTGTACCATTGGTGCGGACATCTCGATTGTGATGATCTTCACCGAGCAGCCAGTCGAGAATCGGATAGATGCCCAGAGCGATGATGGTTCCAGAGAGTACCCACCATTCGCCGAGAATATTGCCAGCGATGACCGAGGCAGGTATGATGAAGCCAATCAGATGCCACATCCATGACTCTGGCTTCTCCAAAGTAACTTCACTCATCGAGCATCCCCTCTGAAATTTCCCACAAACGGGTCGCATTGTCATCGTTGCGGGCATGTCGATTGCCACGATTGCGTTTAGAGCGCACCCAATATTCGCCGGTTGAAGTTCCAGCATCCTCACTCAAAGCGAGGTGTAAACCGGTGCTGGCTCCGCGCTTTGAGCCAATCATGAAAGGTCGAAAGAGCGGCCAAAACAGACGCATGGGGCCACTAGAACCGGATCCGAAGCGTGTGCGGACAACTCCAGGGTGGAAGCAATGGGTGATGATGTTCGTACCCTCCAATTTTCGAGCCAGTTCACGCGTGAACAGGATGTTGCACAGTTTTGAATTTCCATAGGTACGCCATTGACTGTAGCGCTTCTTCTCACGATTGAGATTATTCAGTTTGAGATTGGCCATCCTGTGAGCTTCAGAGGCGGTGTTGATGATGCGACTGCCTTCAGTCGCTTTGAGCAAGGGCAAGAATGTCTGTGCCATCACAAAGTAACCGAGATGATTGACACCGAATGTCATCTCATGCCCTTGCGCTGTCTCCTCTCGTCGACCCCACATCGCACCTGCATTGTTGAGTAAGATATCGAGGCGATTGAATTTAGCTGTGAATTCCGCGTGCAATTTCGCGATATTGGCTAAATCGCTCATGTCGCACAGCATCATCTCCACGGAATCCCCAAATTCAGCCTGCAACTTCTCCAATGCAGGTTGGCCACGCTCCGTCCCGCGACTGACCATGACCACATGGAAACCGGCCTCAGCCATCCCTCGACACAGTTCGAATCCGATGCCCGAATTCCCACCGCTGACGATGCAGACCCGCTCAGCCATGGCCATCCGTAGGATGGCCTGTTCTTGAAGTTCCCGAGGCGAGGGTTGATGTCGTGCAGCCCTGACTGAGTCCCATGAACCGTGCTAAGCGATGCGCCCTGCTTCTGGTCGCTCTGATGCTGTTGATGCCATTCTCGAGTGCAGAAAAGGAAGGCTTGCCAGACCCCGAAGAATCCGATCTTGAGCAATTCAATCAAGAGATTGTCGAGTTGTTAGACCGATGGGATATTCCTGGTGCACAACTCGTTGTGATGCACAATGGCTCACTGGTGTACCGGCAAGGATACGGGATGTCCGATGTCGAGGCAGGCGCACCGGTTGAGAACAATTCCAGATTTCGACTGGCCAGCCTTTCCAAGGCCGTGACCTCTGCATCAATCCTCACCCTCATCCAAGACGGAACGCTGACACTAGAAGACAAGATGGTTGACCATATTCCTCACTTGATGCCCAATGCAATCGAGGGATGCGATTATCCAAATCATCCCACTGAATATTCACTTGAGGATGTCACCATTTCCCAATTGCTCAATCACAGAGGGGGTTGGGATGTGACTTCAGATCCGACCTACTGGCATTGGGACTCTTGGCACAGTCGTGAGGGTCCGTGCATCGACAGAGATGGGTTGAATCAATCCTACGATCATGGGAATTCGGCACCTCTGCCAATGGAAAGGGTGCTGAGGGAATGGTTGCGTCATCCGCTTGACTACGAACCCGGAACGCAATATGTGTACTCAAACATTGGATACCAGATTCTTGGACAGATCATCGAATACAATACAGGGATGAGTTACGAGGCCTATGCCCAGCAGCACGTACTGGCTCCGATGGGCATCACATCGATGCAGATTGGCATGACGTTGCTGAGTCATCGAGCCGCTAACGAAGTGCTCTACTACGATTATGAGAATGACACCGGCCCGTGTCAGTTCCCTTCGGGTGTTGATGATCAGGGCAACCCGATTTTCGAAATCGCCGACGATCCATATTGCGGTGATTTCGTCATTGAAGAGAAGGATGGCGGAGGTGGATGGATTGGCAGTGCCACAGACTATGCAAAGTTCATCGCACATCTCGATGGGACACTGACATCCTCTGCATTCAACGATTCATTTGAGTGGTTCATCGGCAATCCGGATGCACCAGTTACCGGCAGTTACTATGGACGAGGCGTGGGGATTGGCTCGACCGATACCCAAGTTTGGAGACATACTGGGGCATTCTCAGGATCCTCAACAGGTTACAAACGAGATGTGACGGATTCCGGTGAATCTGTGATTACAGTCCTGTTGGCCAACACCCGCCCATCGTCATGGATAGAAGTGGAGGGGAAAGCTTGGCAATCCGATCGATACAGTGTCCTCGGGAACATGATGAATGTCAATTACAGCAATGTCGAGCCAATTGAAGAGATTGAGGAAGAGGAAGCAGTCGACGATGGGACAATCAATACCGCGCCACGAATCTCAATGTGGCCAGGCAAGGTCAACCAACACAATGAGAATGGAACTTGGATGACGGATCCCGATGGTGTATCCGGTGGATATTCCAGCCAAGATTATCCGAACGATTACGGAGATAGGAAGGTGGAGTACTGTCAGAAGTTCTGGCCGACCACTGCGCAGATTCAACTGCAGGATTATCAGGAAACAATCACCTTCTACACTGAAGGCAATCAGGATGCGTATACATCGACGAAAGATGTCTATCTCTGTTTGAATGCGGATGGAAGCGAGCCACAATTTGATCCGGTAGACAATCCAGAATACGACCCCGACACCCAAGACGATGGGTTGCCTTCATCCCCGGATGAGGGTGTGTATGACGACAGTGGATCGGGCGATTACACCCCCGGTTTTGGCATCACTTCGGTGCTGCTGATGCTGGCAGGAACGGCAATTTTGAGCCGCCGACGAATTCAAGACTGAAACGCCTGTCGCCCACCCATCCAACACTGCCCCGCTGTGGGATGTGCTGTCGGAGGTCGCGTCAATGCAGAGCCCAATCACGAAGATTGAACCGCAGATTGCGGCCAAGCTCTCCAAGCAGCGATATCATCTCGTTGGCGAGCACGGTGGTGTCAAGGTCTGTCATTGGACCAAAGAGGAACTGAAGAACGATCGCCACTGCTACAAGGGCACGTTCTACGGCATCCAGAGCAGTGGCTGCATGCAGATGGCGCCCAATGTCGACACCTGCAACCTCGCGTGTACGTACTGCTGGCGAGAACCACACTCAGAGACGCTCAACAAAATCGATGATGACCCCGAGATGCTGTTCTACGAGTCGGTCAAGGCGCACAGGCGGCTACTGACCGGATTCAAGGGTCACAAGGATGTGTCCATTGAGAAGTGGGAGGAAGCGCAAGACCCCAAGCACGTGGCGATTAGCCTCAATGGTGAGCCCACCCTGTATTCGCGACTGGCTGAATTCTTGGAAATCTGCCATGACCACGGCGTTTCGACGTTCCTGGTGACCAACGGGAGTTTGCCCAAGGTGATTGAGAATCTAGACACATTGCCGACGCAACTCTACATCAGTGTCGACGCGCCCAACAAGGAGGTATTCAATCGACTGTGCAAGCCAAAATTCAACGACAATTCATGGGAGATGTTGGAACAGACCCTTGAACTTCTACCGTCATTGGATACGCGAACGGTTTGCCGTCACACACTCATCAAGAATCACTCGCTGGGCTATCACGAGGACTATGCGCGATTGGACAACATCGCTGACCCCAACTTCATCGAAGCGAAGGGCTACGTCCATGTGGGACATTCGCAAAACAATCACAAGATTACAGACATGCCTACACACGCTGAAATCATGGAGTTCTCAAACACACTCGCACCGCTTGTGGGCCGTGAGGTCCTAGCAGATCGTAGAGAGAGTCGAGTGGCGCTCATTGGCCAAGAAATCATCCCAGTCGTCC
>JAKUOE010000029.1:0-3433 GCA_022449845.1 Candidatus Thalassarchaeum sp. | reverse complement strand
AACTTCCTCGTCTGAAATTGATGAGGAATCGCTCGCCTGACTATCATAGGTTTCATAGATTTGTAACTCAAGTTCCTCGTATTCTTCCGAGGTGACTAGGCTACTCATATGCAAATGCCCGAGGAATAAAATTGTACAAATCAGGACAACATGGAGTGATTTCACTGTGTTTCGCATAGAATGGCCACAAAAGAAGCGGGATTTGAACTATTCCTAGACCATGGGGCGACTTGAGCCGCAGTCTGGACAACGCTGTGTCTCATCGTCTGTGTACTCGTGATTGCAGGCGGGACAACTGGCTGCAAGCGTTCGGCCACCATCGAGCAACGAAGGTGCAGATTCGGTCGAGACCAGAGTGAGGCGACCATCGCCGACATCCTCGACCTCGTAACGACCCGATCCACCCATCTGTAGAAGAATGTCTGGTGGGAATGCAACAGTTCCGATATCATCAATGATGAGTTCGCGTGATTCTGCAAGGTCATGAACCTCGAAATCAGCACCGTGTTGGGCGACAAAGCGTCCGTCACGCAACTCAAGGCTGCGGTCACAGAAGGCGGCGACTTCGGCGCTGTGTGTCACCAAGAGGAAGGCCACGCCCTTCTCCTCATGGAGTTCTTTGAACAGTTTCAGAACTTCTCGACTGGTGATTGGGTCCAATGCGCCCGTGGGCTCATCAGCCAAAATCAAACTAGGATTGGTAATCAGGGCTCGAGCGATTGCAACGCGCTGCTGCTCGCCACCGGACAACGCCGCCGGCAATCCGTGCGCTCGGTGACCCATGCCGAGTTCTGTCAATAGATCCAAGGCGCGCTGCTTGTCTTCGCTAGGAGACACATTCTGATGGCGCAGGGGTTGAGCAACATTGTCGACCGCTGAGAGATGGGGCAGTAGATTGCCCTCTTGGAAGATGAATGAGATTGTTTTCTGACGTAGTAGAACCAGTTCTTGGCCCGTCAGGCGTGTCATATTCTGACCCTGAAGGGAGACATTCCCGGCACTCGGTTTCATCAGCCCACCCAGACATTTGAGCAGCGTGGATTTACCTGAACCCGATGGACCCACAACAGCCACCGCCTCACCGGGCTTGACCTTCACATGTAGGCCTCGCAATGCGACGACGTTTCCATCCTCTGCCTTCGACTCGTATACGTGATACAGGGCGTTGGCCTCAAGGATTGACTGTGCATCTTCCGACATCTTCACTCCCCCTTGAGAACGCTAGCCAAATCAGAGCGCAGCGCCTTGCGCGTGGTATACAACAATGCCATGACAACAGCGGCGAAGACTGCGAGGGCAACAAGACCCAATTCCATCCACGGCCATACCAATTCTCGACTGATGATCGAACTCTCACCGCCCAGGAACAGTTGGAAGATGAATCCGAAGACGTTGAACAAGCCGTTGAAGGACAACGCTAAGCCCATGCCTAACAGCATACCCAAAGCCATTGAGACGATAATAATCGAAAGAATCTCAAAGAGAACCAATCGAATAATTTGGTTGGGGCTTGCGCCAATCGCTTGTAACACAGCCAACTCCTTCTGGCGCTGGTTCAGTACCAAAGAGAGGAAGACGAAGGCCGAGGCAACAGCTGCGACACTCGCAACGATGAATTGTAGTGTCAACAATCCAGGGGTTCCGAAGATGAGGCCGCCGTTTCGTTCAACGTGATCATGTGCGGTTTCCCAATCCTGAGCACTGTCGAATCTGGTATCTGCCTCCAAACTGACGCGCAGAGCACTCAGATCATCTCCACTGATGCCATCCACGCTGACAATCCATGTGGTTGCCGCCAAATTATCGACGCGTGCATTGCCCATCAAATCACGATAACCTGATTCGCCGATGATGATGCTACTGCCCATCTCGCCAGTCGCGACACCGGGGATGAATTCGTGGGTACCGATGTAACGCAATGTCGTGTTATGTGGAGTTGTTTCGAGTGTCATTGAAGAGAAATTGAAGGTGACTTCATTCCATGTGAAAGTGACGTTTTCTGTGCGATCGTCACTTTCTCCAAGGAGAATGTCACCTGAATCAGAATCCCCTCCTCGGCCCGAACCCCAAAGGTCGAGGTCGTAGGCTGCATCTTCTCCAGCGGTGAAGCCTCCATTCTGATAGGCGGTCATGGCTGCAGATACGTCATCACCGGGAATCGCTTGTGGGAACCAACGCAGAACATCGGCGCTTTCGTCCATCAGTACGTACGCACCTATTCCTTCACCATCTTCTGGAATCAGGGTCAATAGCGGTACGTGGACAGCGGTTACGGTCACATCACGCCCACTGATTTCTGCGATGGCGGCTTCGACTTCAGCCGAGGTGTTCTCTTGAGACATGACGACCTGGAGGTCGCTACCGACAGAAACATCGGCCGTTCTTTCATCGACCAAAGTTCCTGTGTATCCTTGGACGGCGGCCAATGTCACAATCGACAACGTGAGCAGCATGATGACGGCGAGGCGATTGACTGATTCTGCCGATCCACTGCCCTTCAGTCCACGCTTTACGTCGGAAAGCAATGGCGAGCGGCTGAAGAAGAACTGCATGATTCTGGGCCCTGCAGCCCCCAATCGTCCCAGCAATAAGGCGCCACCAATCCACAACATGAAGGGGCCGAAGATATTGACCAAACCTTCAACGAACCAACTGGAAATCAGGCCATCTTCGCTGCCATTCATCTCCATCCATGTGTCAATGGCTCCCAATGAACCGACCAAGAATAGCACCCAATGCAACCAGACTCTGGGTTTGGCCACTTCCTGCACTTTGCTGACACCTTCGTCAATTTCGAGTTCCATGAATTCCTTGGTACGATTCCGACCAAAGATGAGAGCGAGACCAAGAGTGGCCATCGCTGTGAATAGTGTCGCGACAATACTCAACCTCGGATTGACGGTGACGCCAAGCGGTTCAAATTGCAGGAAACCGACGCTTGCTAGAACGGCAGGAACCGCAGCCATGGCCGAGAGATAACCGAGGAACCAAGCGACTGTGGCGATGACGGCAAGTTCGAGCAGGACCATTCCCCGCAATCCCTTGGATGTGGCGCCAATCACCCGATGAATCGAAATTTCACGCCGACGTTGCTCTAAGGAAAGAACCAATCCGTAGACCAACACCGATAGAGAAAGAATGACGATTGGAATCATCAAGATGTAGTCAAAAGTGGCGATCAGACCTAGTAGGATCCGGAAGAAACCGATTGACCCGGATACTAAGTCGTTATACTCGAGCATGATACCGGCGTCGGTGTATTCCTCTCTAAGCTCAATTTCCCTACCTCCCTCGCTTTTCTCAGACAGGTCGCCCAACCACTCTGTCGCGGCATCCGTCGAGGAACCAGGCAACTCGTTCCTGTCGAGCGTAATTCCCAGGAAACCATGATCCGCATCCATCAGCATGAGCCTCTGGCTATCGCTAAGGGCAG
>JAKUOE010000028.1 GCA_022449845.1 Candidatus Thalassarchaeum sp. | reverse complement strand
TCGAACAAAACTCGGTTCCCTTCAGAGGTCGTGGCTGCAGCCCCTGCAAATCCTAGTGCATCGGATTTGCCCATTGTTACACCTCCAACGTGTGGATTAAACACGAATTCGTCGTGTAAGATTTCTGCAAGTGCGTCTACGTCCGCGTTATCCCATGCGTCATTGTAAGCTGCTATGATTGACATATTTCGTCCATTACCATACAGCGTTTGAACATTCTCATACAGATTTCCGAGTCATTGAAACCCTGATTTCAGTCGGTATCTCTGTGTATCACTCTTGGTAGGCATAGCGCTCTTCATCCCAAGGATCTCCACGCTTGTGGTATCCATTGCGCTCCCAGAATCCTCTGGCATCCATATCGAGCAGTTCGATTCCATCAATCCACTTGGCTGACTTCCAAGCGTACAGATGATGGCAGACGAATCGCAGGGGTCCTCCATGGTCAGGTGTCAGCGGTTTTCCATCGTGATGGGTTGCAAACAGATTGTCCGCTTTGAGAAAATCTTCAATCAGTAGATTGGTGGTGTATCCACAGGTGCAGTGCAACATCACCGCACCGACCTCTTCGGTCAAGTGCGGCGCAATCTGTGACCAAACTGCCTCAATCGGCACGCCTCTCCATGCGTTGTCGTATCGTGACCAGGTGGTGACACAGTGAAAGTCACGTGTCGTTTCATGATCACCCAGAGCGAGGAATTCTTCCATCGTCCATTCGATGGGTTCAGCCAGGCCGTGACCCGAGACTTGGAATGACCACCCATCGAGCTCGACAACGGGCGTGGAGCCGTAAGTCAGCACTGGAAAGCGCTTGGTGAGGAATTGACCTGGGGGCAAACGTGCCCGACCATCGTCCAACATTTCCTCGCTTGACATGGCTCAATCCACCAGCATCGACGATTTAAGGGAGGCGCACCACGGCGTTCTGCCGGAGGCCTTCCTTTGTCTGCAGACATCCTTGTCGTCTTCAAGAAGAACTTCGAGGCGGTCCATGACCGAGCCCTAGATCAGATTCAGGCTGACCTCGAGAATCTGGTGCAAACCCGTGGAATTCGGGCCGAATTCACAGCCCGAGAGAAAGTCCGTCATTCCGACTTCATTGGGCGTGACCTCGTCATCGTCCTTGGAGGAGATGGAACCCTCACGAGCATCGCCCACAATGTGGGTGCAGATACGCCGGTCATGGGTGTCAACTCTCACCCTCGACGAGATGACCCTTCGGGCTCGTTTGGATTCTTCATGGGCAGCGACCCTGAGAACTTCGCTTCTGATGTCTTGATGGCGTTGGATGGAAGTGCTATAGACAACGACCTACCTCGACTTCAGGCAGAGATTGTAACCACCTCTGGAAACCGCATCAAATGTGACCCTGCGCTCAATGATTTGCTGGTCTCCAATACCCATCAGTACCAGCCCAGTCATTATCGCTTGCAGCGAGATTCTGATGGGATGAATTCCGACATCGATGTTGTCCAGCATTCCAGCGGATGTTTGTTCTCAACCTTCGTCGGTCAAGGCGCTTGGTTCCGCAACATTTGCGATATTGATGGCAAGACCTTCCCCCGTTCTGAAATCGATACCCACTACTTGTTCGTTGGTCGTGAATTGGATCAGGAACAACGCAACCCTGGAGAGTACATGGCGTGGACTGCTGAACCCACTGTCATCACCAGCGATATGCACCGGGGATACGTGGTCAGCGATGGTTGGGATGAGACCCATTTCATTCGCGGTGCAACGATTACCATCTCCATGGATGGTCCACGTCTGCATTTACTTACTTTCAGAGAAAGAATTGTCGATAAGATGGCGAATTGGTTGGAGGATTGAGCATGGGGCGCGAGGTAACAGGGCAAGCGGTGACCTACACCGATGAGATTCATGTCCACACTCCGGAGCGCTATGAGATTCGATGTATCACCGATGAGGTGCAGCGTATCATCCGCGATTCGGGTGTGACCGATGGTCTGGTTCTGGTCAATCCGATGCACATCACCGCCTCCGTCTATGTCAACGATCTCGAGTATGGCTTGCATGCCGACATCATGGATTGGTTGGAGAAGAACGCACCCGCCTATGGAGTGGACGGTCGCGATGGCCCTGAATACCGCCACCACCGGACGGGAGCGGACAATCGCGATGCGCATCTCAAGCGCCAACTCCTCGGCCATCAAGTGACCATGTCGATTACGGATGGCCGACTACATCTGGGTCCTTGGGAACAGATTCACTACGCCGAGTTCGATGGGATGCGCCGCAAGCGAATCCTCGTCAAGATTGTCGGCGTGCGAGGTTGATTGTATGTCCATGCAGCGCTGCGGCATCGAAGCCATTGAGGCCGCATTGGATGCGGGTGAAGACATCACCCGTGTTCTGGCGTTGCGCGATTGTGACGATGCGCGACTCGCCAGCCTACTCGATCGCTGTATCGAGGCTGGCATCGATGTGATTCTCGGTTCAGAGAACGATCTCTGGCGGATGGCTGAGACCCGCCCTGCCCTGGCGCTTGGATTGGTAGGTCGCGAACCTGAAGCTGACCTCGACACTTTGCTTGCTCGAGGTGGCCTCATCTGGATGTTGGCTGGTGCCCAGTATCAGACCAACATTGGTTACTGCATCCGGGTGGCTGAGGCCAGTGGCGCCAGTGGTCTCATTGTCACAGGAGAATGGACCAGTGACGACCGACACCGCATCGTGAGGGCGGCGATGCGCACACACCGCTTCATGCCGGTCATCTTCGGGTGCGACGGTTTGGAAGCGCTCGAATCCTGGAAAGGTCGTGTTGTCGCCATCGAAGATGTCGGCACAGAGGAGCCGTGGGATGCAGACCTCACCGGAGATGTGATTCTGATTGTCGGCGGAGAGAATGCCGGGATCTCAGATGAATTGTTGGCGGCCGCCGATCAGGCGATTCGCATTCCAATGGCTGGATTCACGCCCAGTTACAACCTCCAAGCCCCGATGGCTGTGGGCGCTGTCGAAGCCCTCCGGCAACGCCGCAGTTAGTCATTCAGTCGTGGGATTGTGTGGGCATAGGCAGGCAAAGATGAATTAGGGGGTCACCCCACATCAGTTCATGGCAATGGCAGAGCGCGGCTCATTCCTGTGGGCACTCGTATCGAGTACTCAGATTTGGTTGGCCATCAAATTGATTGGTGATGTCGAAAGTTGGTTGACGACTCTTCTCGGTGCATCCGGCGCTGCATGTGTGATGCTCGCTCTTGTTGTCTTCAAACAAGAGCAGCGCGATATGTTGCTGAATCCAATGAAGAATCTTCAGAAGGAAGTTCATCCAGAGCAAATTTCCAAGCAAGGACGCGGCATCTGGATTGGCGTCGCGCTCTGGCTTGTAGCGATGATGTTCGGGACCATTGCCCTTTGAGGCATGAAAATGTTAGATGATGGTCACGAGGATTTGTTTGGGGGAGTTTGGCCCTTCATCAAACGGGCACTGTTCCTCTTTCTTCCAATATGGGTGGGTCTGATCGTTTGGACGGGTGGACGGGGTTATGTGGGCAATACGACTCTATTGTTCATGTCAACCATTTCAGCTGGTTTGTCCTTGCCCTTAATCCAATTATTTGAAAAGTACAGCATTTATCGAAATACAAAATCAGATTCAGATTCGGATAATGTCATTAAGTGATGAACTGAGCGGTGTTTGAGGTCGTAACATGAGTATTGTAGATTGGGTCGCTGATATCGTCGGAGTTACTGCTCCATCCACACTTGAGATTCTATTCATCATGTGTGCATTCCTTGGTACAGCATTCTTCCTCATCCTCATGGCTCTGATGATGGTTGGCGACATCATGGGTGGCGTTTTCGATTCGGTTTTCGATACAGACATGAGCATGGATACTGATATCGCGTTTGAGTTATTCAGCATCCAAGCATTGGCTGCGGCGACCATGATGTTTGGTTACGTTGGCATGTTTACACTATCCGCCACAGACACCGAAGTCTTCGCAGTGATTGCGGGTGGCGTGGCTGGTGCCGCCTCGATGTATGTAGTCGGTATGATGTTGAAGGGCATCCACAATCTACAGGCAGATGGCACGATGAAGTACGAGGACGCCATCGGTGAACGTGGTCAAGTCTATTCTCGCATTCGCCCGAATGAATCGGGTGAAATCCAAGTTGCAGTCGATGGTACGCTGCGTACACTGACCGCACGAGCAAAAGACAAATCCCTATTCATTGGAACAGGTGATTTTATCCGAGTCATTGATGTGATCGGTTCGACAATGATTGTTGAGCCCTTGGATATCGAAGAAGAAACAGAAGAAGAATGAGGTGTAGAAGATGGCTGACGCAGGTTTCTGGGGAGTAATGACAATATTTGGATTTGTAGCGGTCATCGCTTTCATGTTCATTTTGATAGTGACGAGATACAAGCGCTGTGCATCTGACGAAATTTTGGTTGTATATGGTCGTGTTCGAGGTGGCCGGGCATCCCGGTGTATCCATGGTGGTGCAACGATGGTTTGGCCGTTGATTCAGGACTACAAGAAACTCAGTTTGGTTCCGATGACCATTCAAATCAACCTGACCAATGCGCTGTCTCTACAGAACATTCGCATCCACGTTCCTTCGACGTTCACCGTCGGTATCAGCACGGATCCAATGATTATGAACAACGCAGCAGAGCGTCTTTTGCATCTCAAGAACGACGAGATTGAGAACATGGCATCGGAAATTATCTTCGGTCAACTTCGTTTGACCGTCGCTTCGCTGACCATTGAACAGATCAACCAAGACCGTGACAACTTCCTTGAGAGAATCACACTCAACGTGGGTCACGAATTGCACAAGTTGGGTCTGTACCTCATCAACGTGAACATCACCGACATCACCGATGACTCAGACTACATCGAGAGCATTGGTAAGAAGGCGGCCGCAACTGCAGTCAACGCAGCAAAGGCAGACGTCGCAATCGCAGACCGAGACGGTGCAATCGGTGCAGCCGAAGCAAACCGCGCCCGTGACATCCAGGTCGCAGAGAACGAGGCTGAGGCCGAGAAGGGTAAGAAGGCCGCAAGTTCTGACGAGCGTATCTTCGTTCAGGACCAAGAAGCATTGGCCATCGAGGGTGAAAATACATCCAAGGCCAGTATCGCAGAATACAACGCGGGCCTCGCAGAGAAAGAAGCCGAAGCCATGCGCCGTTCAGAGGTTGCTCGCAGAACAGCCGAGATGGAAGTTCAGAAGGCGCAATACCTGCTTGAGCAAGAACGTCTGAAGGCCGAAGAAATCGTCCGCGAAGAAATCGCCAAGACGCAGATTGAGATTGCTGCCGAAGCCGAAGCCGAGCGCCAACGCCGCATCGCCAATGGTGAAGCAGACGCAATCCTTGCACGCTACACTGCCGAGGCGGCTGGTATCCAGAAGGTTCTGGAAGCCAAAGCAACCGGTTACCAAGGTCTCGTTGCAAGTGCAGGTGGAGACGCCAAGGCCGCTGCAACTCTACTCATGGTTGAGAAGGTCGACTCGATGGTTCAGGCCCAAGTTGAGGCTGTGAAGAATCTGCAAATCGACAAGATCACTGTCTGGGATTCTGGCAATGGAGAGGACGGCAAAGGCGCCACATCCAACTTCGTGAGCAGCCTTGTGCAGACTCTTCCACCGATGCATGACGTCGCCAAGATGGCCGGCGTCGAGCTGCCTGAGTATCTCGGCTCCATGTCTGATGAAGACACCGCTGAGTGAGCGCGCTCGCTGACGGAACGATTGAAGGATGGACCGCCTACGGCGGTCCATGCGTACGCGCGTAAGCACCCTCATGGTGCTGCTTCTGATTCTCCCTGCCTTGATGGGTTGCTTCGGCGAGGATGCGAAACCACCTGCTAAGGTCGAGCATCCGTTTGGATTCGAGGAGGCGATTGCCTCTGGAGTCTGGTATCACATCGGTGGCAGCCCGAGCGACCTCAATGTCACCAACATTCTGAATGAATCCCAGATGTCCGAACGGGGTTTCTCGATGGACATGTTCAACGGTTCGAATGTTCCTTACTGGACCAACGGAACCTACTATGGCACTGGATTCGATACCTTTGAGCCCACCATCGGCATTCTATCGGATGGAACAATTGTCTTCACCAATTGGGGTGGTACGGGCACAGGGACGATGATCATCCGGAGTCAAGACCAAGGTCAGACTTGGGAAAATGTCGGTCCATTCGGTCAGGTATATCCTGCTGGGCAAGTTCCGAATTCAAATGACCCGTACATCTATGTCGACCCATGGACGGATCGAATCGTCAAGTTCGATATGCATGCTTTAGTGTCGATGTATGTTGAGTATTCAGATGATGGAGGAGATACTTGGAGTGTCCCCTTCACTGCATACGGTTACTATTCACCTCAGGATCACCAAAGCATCGCATCCACGGTCGATGTCGATGGCCAAGGTTCCTACGAGACCATCTATGTCTATTGCATCAACACTGGCACCTCGATTGCAGGTCCTCAGTGTTCCCGCTCCTTGGATGGTGGACACACATGGGATTTGCAATTACCCGGCTCTCCACTGACCACACAGTGCAGTGGTCTACACGCCCATGTCGTTGGCTCAATTGATGGCTGGGTGTATCGAGGCAATCCTTCCTGTGAAGGTCCCGCTGTTTACGCCAGTGATGATGGTGGCTACAGTTGGTCTGAACACACGATTACCACTGAGGTCGGCATGCAGCAGGGTTGGCATGCACATGAGGTCGCGACTGCGACCGATGCGGTAGGCAATGTCTACGCCATGTGGATTGGAAACGGCATGATGCCCTGGGTCAGTTGGTCCACAGATCATGGCGATACATGGCGCGACCCCATCATGGTCGCCGCTCCGGGTATCGAAGAGGGTGGATTCCCAACCATCCATGCTGGTGCTGATGGCCGTGTCGCCTTTGCCTACATCGGTGAATTCACTGATGGTGGAGGCTGGGGTGGCTTCATGGGAGCCATCACTGACGCCTATGCACCATATCCGCTGATTACCACGACCATGGTCAATGAATTCGGAGACATGCTCGACATGACCGATGACTGTGGTGACGTTCGATGTGGCGGTTTTGGTGATTTCATCGACATTGAGATCGATGACCAAGGTCGTCCATGGGCCGCTCTAGCACACAATGTCCACAATGAGGAAGCTGTCATCGGAACATGGACGACAGGTCCCAGTTTGTTTGGTGACAATATCACCATGCTCGATATGCTGCCTGCAGGAGGCAATTCAACGCTCAAGATGTGAGGTGTTCGTATGGTCAATTATGGATTCGTCATCGATAATCGAACCTGTATTGGTTGTCACGCCTGCACGGTGGCCTGCAAATCCGAACACGATGTGCCGATTGGTGTCAATCGAACCCATGTGAAGTACATCGAGACGGGAACCTATCCCGATTCATCCAGAGAATTCAGTGTTCATCGATGCAACCATTGTGAGGATGCACCTTGCACGACCATTTGCCCAACCTATGCCTTGTTTACCCGTGATGATTGGATTGTCGATTTCGACAATGATCGCTGTATTGGCTGCAAGTCGTGTATGCAAGCATGTCCTTACGACGCCTTGTACATCGATCCAAACGAAGGCACGGCCGCCAAGTGCAATTACTGTGCACACCGCGTTGAGAATTCCTACGAGCCCGCTTGCGTCATCGTCTGTCCGACTGAATCCATCATCAGTGGAGACTTGGACGACCCCGAATCTCCAATCTCTCACATCGTCGCCAATCATGATGTCAAGGTGCGAAAGCCCGAGGCGGGAACCAAGCCCAACGTCTACTATGTCGAGACCAGCGATGAGATGCTCGACCCCGCGGCCACTGCTCTGACCGGTGTCGGGATGTGGACGGACCAAGCCCATGGTGTCGGTCACTTCGCCAAGTATGCCGATTCACGATTGGCTGAGGCAGATACCCCTTCCATGCTCGTTCAACTGGCTCTGGAGAAGAAAGCGAAAGCGGCCAATCCACGCGACCAGGCCATCATCCGTGATGTCATGGCGAAACTTGAGGAAGACACACCGAAGGCGACACGATCCTATGATCAGCCCAGCAAAGGCATCCTGTGGGATGGTGAGGTTGCGGCGTACATCGTCACCAAGGCCGCCGCATCTGGCTTCTACATCCTCTTGATGCTCCTCATGCTGAATGGCATCAATGAGATTGAGTGGTTGATTTTCCCCGGCTTCATTGCCAGCATCGCTCTGTTGGGTGTGACTGGTCTGCTTCTGGTCAAGGATCTCGACCGACCCGACCGATTCGTGTATGTGCTGTTGCGACCGAATTGGGATTCATGGTTGGTTCGTGGCGCCTATATCCTGTCTGGATTCGGCGCCATCCTGTGTGCGCATGTCGCCGTCTCAATGCTCGACTACGCTGAGATTTGGCACACCCGCTTGGCCTATGCTGGAATTCCATTGGCGTGGATGACGGGTGCATACACCGGTTGGTTGCTCAAGCAGGCCAAGGGCCGTACCATGTGGGCGCAGCGCAGCGATTTCGAGATTGGAATGACCGGGTCCATCGAGATGCGCCTGTGCGGTGGCCTTCCTCTTCTCATCCTGTGGTTGACCGATTGGCAGCAACCGGAATCACAGATGATTGTTGGCGGTTGTGTCGTTCTACTCCTCATCTATTGGTTCGGATTCAAACACATCCGACATGGATTGCGTGAGGCACAACTGGAGCCCCTACTGTGAGGTGAACAAGCATGGCCCGTTCACTCATCGAAAAAATCGCGCAAGGTCTGCGCATCATTCCGAATCTGGATCGCAAGAAGGCGCTCAGTGCAGGCGCGCCTCTGCGCAACTTCCCTTCACCCGATGAATGGCACGACCACGTCGAACTCGATGCACAAGCCTGGCCTGCACAAATCGAGAGGCGCTACAGTTTGGTGCCGACAACTTGCTTCAACTGCGAATCTGCCTGCGGTCTGCTGGCGTACGTCGACAAGGACAGCGGCGAGGTCACCAAGTTCGAAGGCAACCCGCATCATCCGGGTTCGCGTGGCCGCAACTGCGCCAAAGGCCCTGCAACCATCAACCAGATTCAGGACACAGAGCGAATCCTCCATCCGATGAAGCGTGTCGGTAAGCGTGGCGAGGGTGGCTGGGAACAAATCCCGTGGAGTCAAGCCCTCGATGAGATTGCAGCCAAGATTCGCGCATCAATCAAGACCGGTGCGAAGGACCGCGTCGTCTACCACGTTGGCCGCCCCGGACACGAGGGTTACACCAATCGCGTGCTCAAGGCGTGGGGGGTGGATGGCCACAACTCACACACCAACATTTGCAGCGCAGGGGCCCGAACAGGCTACGCGCTATGGCATCAGCACGACCGTCCTTCACCGGACCATGCCAATGCCAAGGTCATCCTGCTATCCTCCTCACATTTGGAAACTGGACATTACTTCAATCCGCATGCCCAGCGAATCCTAGAGGGCATGATGGATGGTGCCAAACTGATTGTCATCGATCCTCGTCTGTCCAACACCGCTGCGATGGCCGACCACTGGTTACCAACTTGGCCGGGTTCAGAACCGGTCCTGTTCCTGTGCTGGGCACGGATGATCATGGAGAAGGGACTGGTCGATCGCGATTTTGTCGAGAACCAAGTCAACTGGGAGGACTGGATGAAGGTAGCTCACCCGAATGAGGAATCAACCTACGAGAGATTCCTCGAATTGCTGCTGGATGAGTACGCAGAGTACACGCCTGAATACGCAGCCGAGGAATGCAGAATCCCCGTCGAGCAGGTCATCGAGGCCGGCGAAGCCGTCGCCAATGCAGGCACACAACTCTGTACACATGTGTGGCGCAGTGCAGCGATTGGAAACCTCGGTGGTTGGCAGGTCAGTCGAACTCTCCACTTCCTCAACGTACTGACTGGCAGTGTAGGAACCGAAGGTGGAACCGCTCCGAATTCATGGTCCAAGTTCAAGCCTGAACTCTTCGACGTACCACCGGATCCCGACGGTTGGAATGAGTTGCACTTCCCACCAGAATACATGCTTGCCCATTACGAGATGAGTCACATCCTGCCGCATCTGGTCAAGGACGGCCGAGGCACCATGGATGTCTACTTCACCCGCGTCTTCAATCCAGTGTGGACCTATCCGGATGGATTCTCTTGGATGGAGATGCTACAGAACGAGGACAGCATCGGTTGTCACATTGCACTCACACCGACATGGAACGAGACCGCCTTCTTCGCAGACTACGTTCTGCCGATGGGTCACGCTTCTGAACGACACGACGTCAATTCCTATGCGACCAGTTCTGGAAAGTGGGTTGCCTTCCGCCAACCCGTACTGCGTGAATATGCCCGTCGAGAAGGCCAAGATGTGACCTTCACCTACGAGATCAATCCTGGCGAAGTTTGGGAAGAGGATGAGTTCTGGAATGAACTCAGTCTGCGCATCGACCCGGATGGAGAGATGGGCATCAAGAAACACTTCGAATCCCCCTATAGACCGGGTGAATCAATCACAATTGACGAATATTATCAGTATCTGTTTGAGCGCGTCCCTGGGCTGCCTGAGGCTGCCAAAGAGGAAGATGTCACAGAGTTGGATTACATGCGAAAGCACGGCGCTTTCATGATTGAACCAGCCACCTATGAGAAGCACAAGGAGGAAGGCTGGCCCACACCCAGTGGAAAGCAGGAATTCTACTCACAGACGATGGTCGATTTCGGCTATCCAGAGCACGCCATTCCACATTTCCGAGTCAAGAGCCAAGTCCACCCTTCGCGGCTTGAGGGTGAGGACGAATACTGCCTCCTGCCCAACTTCCGCTTGCCTCAGCATATTCACTCTCGCTCAGCCAATGCCAAGTGGCTGGTGGAGATTGCCCATCGCAACCCGATCTGGATTCATCCAAAGGATGCGGCCAAGCTGGGCATCGAGGAAGGCGACCTACTGAAGATTGAGACTGAAATCGGCTGGTTTGTCGACAAGGTCTGGGTCACAGAGAGCATCAAGCCCGGGGTGGTTGGTTGCAGCCACCATATCGGGCGATGGCGCCGCAGACAGGACCGCGGCAACCGCTTCCTGACCAATGAAGTCACAATCGATGAAATGGGTGATGGGAAGATGCGAATGCGCACTGTCAGCGGGGTGCAACCCTTTGAGTCAGTAGATCCTGACACAAGCCGAATCTGGTGGCGAGATGGCGGTGTCCACCAGAACATCACCCACGCCGTGCAACCCGATCCCATCTCTGGCGCACACTGCTGGTTGCAGAAGGTTCGCCTCTCCAAACCGGGACCAGATGAGCAGTATGGCGATGTCGAGGTCGATACTGAGAAGTCGTTTGCTTACTACAAGAAATGGAACGAGATGGCGCTAGAGAATGAGACTCATCCGCGTGGAGAACGTCGTCCATTGTGGATGAAGCGACCGCTGTCGCCCAAGAAGGAACACTGGTACATTCAGGACTAAACTAATCTTCTGCGGGCTCGTCCTCGACGCCCCATTTGACTCTCTCCCACACTCTCTCGTGAAAGTAATAGAACGCCATCTTCAGAGGGAATTCGATGAGGATAAACCAGCCCGCAGTCTCTATTTCACCCGTAATCAGGCCTGCAATCGCCGCTCCTGTCAGGGTTGCAACGATTCTCCATGCAAACGTCTTGGCCAACACTCTCCGCCGGGAGTAGGTGTCCATGCCCCGCCGCATTTAGGCGGGCTATTCACTTTACCTCTCTCATCATGAGAAAATTGCCTCAATTGATTTCAATCAAATGGCCTCGATAATCATGGCAATGCCTTGCCCACCACCAATGCATGCGGTGGCGACACCATACTTGCCTCCACAGCGTTGCAATTCGTGTGCGAGCGTGAGAACCAGGCGCGTTCCTGTTGCAGCCAGCGGGTGACCCAATCCAACCGCGCCTCCGTTGACGTTGACTTTCTCAACATCCAATCCGAGGTCCTTGACACAGGCGACAGCTTGGCCGGCAAAGGCTTCGTTGATTTCCCAACGATCGATGTCATCAATCGTCAGTCCAGCCTTTTCCAAGGCCAGCCGAGAAGAGGGCACGGGCCCGTAGGCCATGATGGCGGGTTCCAAACCGACGATGCCCCAGGATACGATTCTCGCCAATGGTTCATCGCCATCTGCAGCGGCTTGACCAGCCGACTTGACCACAACTGCCGCTCCACCATCGACAACACCCGAAGCGTTGCCCGCAGTCACCAGTGAATCTGGTCCGAAGGCGGTTCGCAATTCTGAAAGCGATTCAGCCGTGCATCCGAGCACAACGTGATCTTCGTCTTTGTGACCGACATCTCCAACGGGAACAATCTCCTGCTCGAAGACATCGTTCTCAATCGAAGCGGCGGTACGAGCGTGCGACATCGCTGCAAACTCATCCGTCTCTTCGCGAGTCACACCCTTGCGCTTGCAAATCTCATCTGAGGTTTGCGCCATGAATGAGCCACACATTCCATCCAGCAGATTGGTGAACAGGTAGTCCTCCATGTCCTTGGCCAATTCTGTACCGGCTTGCGGCGGGCGACCCAATCGGAAGGTGTCGCGCATGCCGCGAAGAACGTGAGGGGCTTGCGACATGTTCTCCATGCCACCGGCGACCACAGTGGCCGCTTCACCCAACTGAATCATCTGTGCTGCTGTCACTATAGACTGGACGCCTGAACCACAAATTCTTGAAACCGTAAGCATCGGGACTTCCTGCGGAATTCCTGCTCCAAGTCCAGCGTGCCGAGCCCCAAAAATGGCTTGGTCACAAGTCTGGAGAGCGTAACCCATGACGACATGATCTACAGAATCAGCACTTGTCCCCGTCTTCTCTAGTGCACCCTTGATGGCGATCTCACCCAACTTCAATGCTGAGGTATCTTTGAGCAAACCACCGGGCTGACCGTCTCCTCGCTTTCCGCCAGACCATTCACAGAATGGGGTTCTTGCACCTCCGACGATTACG
>JAKUOE010000027.1 GCA_022449845.1 Candidatus Thalassarchaeum sp. | reverse complement strand
CTCAGGGAAGTGGCGCAAGTGGTTTCATCTCTCAATGGGTTTGGAGATGAAGACAAAGGACGCATCCAAAGATGCCTCGGAATTATTGTCGGCGGACAGGAATTGGATGTAAAGAGATTCGGACCCGCCAACGATTCGGGGGCAATCAGTTCGCTTCAGAGTCCCGAAGAATTGGACGATTACGCCTACCGTGTCGCTGGAAGTGTTGGAGAGTGCTGGACCGGGATGACTCTGGCACATCTCATCCATCTGAATCAGAAAAACGAAGAGAAAATGTATGATCTTGGGGTCCGATTTGGGAAGGCACTTCAAATGATCAATATCCTCCGCGATATCCCTGAGGATTTACGATTTGGTCGTTGCTATATACCATCACACTCCCTTGAAGAAAACGCACTAACGGCTGAAGAACTTTTGAAGCCTGAGAATATGGATAGATTCCGTGTATTGTTCGATCAGAATCTCGATATTGCGACCTCTCATCTCGATGCGGCTGTTGAGTACATCGGCATGTTGCCCTTCTCTCAATTCAGACTCCGTGCGGCCTGTATGTTGCCTGTACTCATTGGCCAGAGGACGCTGGCCTTACTTCGAACTGCAAATGTTCTGGATGTTGAGAATCGAGTCAAGGTCCTTCGCCCAGAAATCAAAAAACTCAGAGGTAAGATGCTGCGGTCACTATTGATTCCAGGTGGGAGTCAGAGGCTGCTGAAGGCCAATAGAGATGCTTGAAATCAAGTTCAAAATGCATTTTTTCCATGAAAGGTCCCCAAAGGGGACCAAGTGTACATTTGAGGGGTGAGTTCAATAAGGTTCGAGCCTACCCTATCACTGACGCGTATGCCGGAGAACCTGAATCGCCGTTCCGAGGAATTCCTCGATGAGTTCATCCTAATCGAGGATGAACCACTTCGAAAAGGGGAGGAAGGTACCGAAGTCAACCCTCGACTAGAGCAGGTCCGGGCCGCAGTTGTTCTGACCAAGGAAGCGGTTCGAGCAGCCAGTATCACCGCTCTGGAATTGGCCACCGAATCGGCCCACTTCATGGGTGTTGTCAGTCGTCGAGGTGAGTTGGTAAATCCATTCGAACACATCCAAGCTCCGGTCTGGGAAGAGGACAACGTGCCACAGAAGATGGTCGATGCAGCCTATGCTTACTGTGAGGAATTGACCCGAAGGGAAGCTGGGAATTTCTACCACTCGTTCAAGTATCTGCCCGAAGAACAACGAAAGTCCATCTGTGCTTACTATGCATTCTGTCGCCGTGCTGATGACATTGCCGACGGTGATTATGTCGATATCTTTCCTGGTGCGCTAGGCCCCAACGATCCGGAGGCAATCGCTTACCGAAGAGAATTGGAGGAATTGGCGGCAGCCAAACCCGTCATTGAGCGAACCGAATTTGAAGATAAGTTGGCTCAACTGTTCTTCTTCAGGAAGAAACTCTCGACAGCATACAACCGCATGTCCAGCACGGACCCGATTTTCATGGCACTGAAACACACGGTTGCCACTTATGGTATTCCTCGAGAATACATGGATGACCTCATCAGCGGAATGGAGGACGACCTCTACACCAATCGATACCAGACCTTTGAGGAGTTGTACTCCTATTGCTACAGAGTCGCATCGACTGTGGGCTTGGTCTGCATCGACATCTATGGACATGAGTCCACCGCAGCTGCCCGTGAATTCGCCGAAGCATGGGGGATTGCGATGCAGTTGACCAACATCATCCGGGATGTTCAGGAAGATGCTGAGCGAGACCGAATCTATCTCCCATTGGAAGATCTTGAGCGTTTTGGAATCACTGAGGAGGACATGATGTCAGGCCGACGACTATTGGAACACCCGGGCTGGAAGCCGTTCGTTCAGGAATACTGCGCCAGAGTCAAGGCCTATCGAGACAAGGCGTTCAAACTACTACCATTGCTACCCAAGCAGAGTCGTTACAGTCCAGCAGCCATGATGGCTTTCTACAGCAGTATCCTACGACGGATTGAACGATCGGGTGGAGATGTCTTCACAGAACGTGTCAAACTGAGCAAAGCAGAGAAATTGACGGTGGCCGCAGGAGTATACCTGCGACATCGCTTCTTCTCGTTCTGAACAAGCAAAAACGCGGGCTCACCTCTGGTGAGCCACGCAACCGATTAAGAATGACAGCAATCGCGAATAGACAAGGAGGGTAGAGAGATGCGTGTAGCCGTGCTGTTGGAAGACCGATGTCAACCAAAGAAATGCAACGCTGAATGCGAGGCTTTCTGCCCGCCGAATCGAAATGGAATCGAGTGTATCGTGATGCACGAGGGTTCAGGTAAACCAATCGTCTCTGAACCGTTGTGTATTGGATGTGGAATCTGTATCAATAAATGTCCTTTTGATGCGCTCATCATCACCAATCTCCCTCAGGAACTCGAGACGGATATGACACACCGCTACTCGGAGAACGGGTTCAGACTCTTCCGTCTACCCGCGCCTCGAGAGGAACAGGTCGTCGGCATTCTAGGTGCCAATGGAATGGGAAAATCCACCGCAATCAATCTCCTCTCAGGGACGCTACGGCCAAATCTGGGAGATTGGTTGGCTGGAGAAAGACCCTGGGAAGATGTACTCGAAGCATTCCCTCGTGGCGACTTGCGTGACTTCATGACCAGTGTCGCCGAAGAAGGAGTGAGAATCGCAGTAAAACCACAGTATGTTGACAAAATCCCTCGAGCATTTGAGGGAGCGGTAAGCGCACTACTTGAACGAGTGGATCAACGAGGAGTCATCGCCGAGGTCAGCGAAGCCTTGGCCATCGATCATCTGTTTGACCGAAATCTGCCAGAACTATCGGGTGGTGAACTCCAGCGAGTAGCCATTGCGGCCACCTTGCTGAAAGATGCAGATGTGTATTTCTTCGATGAACCGTCATCCTACTTGGATATCCACGAACGGATGCGCGTGGTCAAAATCATCCAAGAGTTGTCACAATCCGGGAAGCGAGTCATCGTCATCGAGCACGACTTGGCGATTCTCGATGTACTCTGCGATCTCATTCACGTCGTCTATGGTGAACGAGCAGCGTATGGAATCTTCACGCCACCACGCCCCGCAAGGACGGCCATTAACGCCTATCTGGATGGGCATCTAGAGCAAGAGAACATCAGAATTCGAGACAAACCCATCCAATTTCTACGAGGCAGAATGCGAGGTGAGGAAATCGGCGACCCGATTCTTGAGTGGGGTGATCTGGAGAAGACACAGGGCACATTCCATCTCAAGACCGAGACGGGGAAGGTCCACAGTTCGGAAGTTGTCGGAGTAGTCGGGCCCAATGCAACCGGCAAGACGACAATGGTTCGAATGATTGCAGGCGAACTAGAGATGGATGCCGGATGGTGTACGATGGAAGCAAAGGTCTCCTACAAACCACAGCATGTCAAACCGGAATTCGCGGGAAGTGTGCAACTCTGGTTAGACAGTGAACTCGGCATGAAGTGGCGACAAGGAGAATTCCACACGACGGTGATTCGTCCACTTCAAGTTGACAAACTTCTGGAGCAGGATGCAAGACGACTCTCTGGTGGAGAGTTGCAAGCGGTCAGTATCGCCATTTGCCTGGGTCGAGAAGCAGATCTCTATCTGTTGGATGAACCCAGTGCCCATCTGGACGCCAACGCCAGAATGGAGGCCGCCAAGGCAATTCGTAAAACCATGGAAGTGAATGAGAAAGCGGCCATGGTCATCGATCATGACATCTATTTCATCGACATTGTGAGTGATTCCTTACTTGTCTTTGAAGGTGAAGGTGGATCAGAAGGTGTGGCCGTGGGCCCACTGCCTCTGCGCAAGGGAATGAACCGTTTCCTTGAACAGGTGGAAATCACATTCAGACGCGATCACGACAGTCATCGCCCGAGAATCAATAAAATCAACAGTCGGAAGGATCGCGAACAAAAGGCGAAGGGCGAATATTTCTACTCGGGTTGATCAGATGCCTGTAATTCCGCAATCAACTGGGGTGCACGCTCGAAGTAGGCGTCGCCTAAGCGCATCTTCATTGGTCACTTGGGAACGTTGCAAGCGCGACTGGTTCCTGACGCGAAGACTCGGGATTCGTGTCGCCACCCATCCAGAGATGTTGTTGGGACACATCGTCGAAGAAGCTGTGACCTCAATCTGGATGGAGAGACCTCATCCGACCGAAGGTATGCCACAAGGCGCTTCGACATGGGCACCTGGACACGATGGAGACATGATGCCAATCGATTCACTGGAGACTCTGAAAGGATGGTTGCGAACCCTCATGCGACCCATCGTCGACCGGATGATGGAAGAAATGAATGCAGCATGGTCTGCTTGTCTATGGAAGGCAGAGGGGCGTGCTGCAGAGGATGTCAAGCGCGAAAAAATGAATGCGATGATCAAGAACGCAATCAAATTGCAAATCGCAGAGGCCCAAGCCTGTTTGGAGGCTGGAGGAGGACCTCATCTCGAGGCCTTTCGTTCCGGCGGCGACCCATTCGGGACCCCAGCACCATGCTGGGAAGAAGGACAGGGGGCCGGGTGGCAGAAGGCAGGGGATGACTGCACATGGTGGGAAGCCTGGGAGATTGCGCGACCCTGGGCCAAGGACCCACGCATCCTCACCGCTCAACGTCTGTTCCATCCGGAAGGTTGGGCTGCAGGAGAACTCGATGTTGCACACAGATGGCGTGGAGAAATTCACATCGTCGATATCAAGGCCAATCGCGGAGAGGGACGAGATCATTCGGGTGTCGCCCATCAACTTCGATTCTATCAGTGGTTGTGGAACGAGACCCGGACACATCCAAACAAACCGAGCAATCGAGTGGAGGAAGGTGAGGTTACACAAGCCAATTCATGGCATCTATCTGATGGGTTCATCCACGAGGCGGAACTAATCGAAGATCTTGGGGCCGAGACACTTCGCTTGAAGTCCGTCAACGATGAGATGAGTCGAACCACAATGGATGACTTGAGGCTCGATGGGAATGAGCCGTCTGCAGAAGGAAATCTAGGATGCGGCGTCTGCCACGGTCTGCTGACCTGCGATTATCCGAGAGGGGGACTTGAACAACCGTTACATTCACTCATCCCTGCCCTTGAAATTGAACCCGCTGGATCACCATATACTGCGATTGCTGACCTGCCCAGCCGAGTCACCGTGAAAGGTTCACTGCACGGACATTGGGGGCCAATGCCCAACCATTATGGAGACCATGTAATCGGAGCAGCAATCACCGCTGGAGGGAAGACGGCAGTCATCGAAGAAATGGGTGTAAACCAGTTCTCGGATTTGCATGGCTTCGAAGGTGAGTTTGTGGTTATCGATGCCGCGCCCGGTCAATGGAGAGGAATGATTCGACTGTATCTCGATTCAGAGAGTCAGATCCGTTCTTTGGATGATGCCAAAGACGTGGAAATAGATCGAATCGGACTCATCCCGACCCGAGCCAATATTTCCGGTGTGGTCATCAGTCGTGGCAGCAACAGTGGAACCAACGCCAAGGGAAAGGAATGGTCGATGGCCACAGCTCACATCTGGGACGGGACGGCACTCACAGAGGTCGTGGCCTTTGGAAGAGGGCGAACTGAATCATTTGACAATCTGAAAGTGGGCGATCATATTCGTTTGATGTCCGCGGAAATAGGGTGGCGTGAAGGGACGCCACAACTGCGTATCGATCCACGCAACACACGGATGACGGTGGATTCGAGCCCCCCTGAATCGTCAGATTAGGTCAATGTGGACCGTCCGGTGGGTCTTGAATCGACTGAATGGAGACATACTGTTTACCATCCAAACCAACTGCAACAAGACTTGCGACACCCACTAAAACAGTGATTGGGCCACCGCAGCAGAGTAATTGTTCGATAGAATCCATGATGATACTTTGATTGCTGAATTCTTCACCGAGTAAATCTTGATAGATGAATGAGAAAACGAGCCCGATGAAACAGATGATTGAACCGATGCCAATGATTTTCATTGCATTCTTCTTTTTGATCTCAGAGGCTTGATTCATCTGAGCGAGAAGTTGCTCTGCGGACAATGGTGCCTGACCAACCATGCACTTTGTTTGACTGTTCGGCCCTTGATTCGTTGGGTCTAACCACCACTTGAGACAATAATGAGTTCGATTTCAATGTCACCCGTAATGGTCGAAGTATGAGGGACGATTTGTTCCCCAACAATGGTCAAAACAGTGGATGGTGGGATCTCCATGGTTTCCAGTACTGAGGCAATGGTAACCTGTTCATCGAACGTCATCACGGTTCGCTCACCTTCGTGGGTTACGCCGACCTCCATGGCTATGGCTGCTGTCTCCTCCTCAAGAGGTTGATGGCGCCGAGAGAGAGATTTGAACTCCCGCGTCACGAGGACAGTGGATTTCGAATCCACCGCGATACCGGGCTATGCGATCTCGGCTGTGCCCCGTCCACCCTCGCTTTTGACATAAGTCTGACGAGTCTTACGCGTAGAAGCCTGAACCCGAGTCCTCGTCGGAGAGATCGATGCCGGCAATCTCCTTGCCTTCCATCATCGAAAGCAGGCGGGCCGCAGTCTCACGGGTGTTGTCGATGGGCAGATTGAGCCCAAGATCGAGATCCGAACTGATTCTCTGTGCGAGACGGTCCGCTGCGACAACATCGATGCTGGTCCCGACGGTTTCAGCTGAGTAGGCTGCACTCGATACACCGTGGAGTGGTGCTAGAGAGACCAAAAGGCCAGCCAAACCGAGCATTCCACCCGATGGCTGCTCTGTGCTGACAGAAATACCACGTTCGTTCAATGAAGATTGGAGATCTTTTGACGAACAGGTCAGATGAATGGCATCATCCCCGGGTTTTGCACTCAGTCCAGCGAGGACAATCAAGAGTGAGGTCCCAGAATTCTCTGCGAGTTCAAGGAGTGTTTCGGCCAATTCATGTTGGCCTCTGGGGGTCATGGGTTGACCATTTCCAGTGACCGTAATCACGGTTTGATCATTGTCCAGTGGAACAGTGTGCAAAGAGAGGTGGGGTGGTGATAGCAAGCCATCCTCAAGAATCGAATGTGGAGGAAGGTCTGGATGTAAAATTCTCGCGACAAGGGTAGATTCGTGTTGCTCATTCAGTGTGTCAATGACCAACTTTCCGACATTTCCAACACCTGGAACGGCTGCGAGAATCAACTGGTGTTCAGGTAAACCTGCATCGTCAGTCCAATGAATGGACGTACTCATTCTTCCTCATCCTCCGGGGAAGGCAAGTTGCTGACCCATTCCTTGGTCCCAACCTGTTTGAGTTTGCGGCGCAGATCGGCGCGTGCATCTTCGGGTGAGAATCGCATCGGCCCGGCAGCTTGAGCCATGCCCCCACAGTCGCCACATGTTTCGGACAGACCATAGGCAGCACAGACCGTACATTTCTGAAGAGCGGACCGAGCCATGGCTCATGCCCTCATGGTGCGGCCTTTGAACCTCTCTCTCATCGAGTGGCTCAACGACGCGAGATTTCGGCAACTCCGATGTCATCAGTGATGTTCTCAGAGATGGCGGCCTCGACTTGAGACCAGTGCGTTTCAGCGACTTCCCAATCGGGAGCCTTGAGTTCGATTCGATACTCAGGGGCACCGTCATAGTAAGCGGCAATTTCGACCTCAGCCTCTTTGTCAGAGCATGCTTCGACAGCAGTCAAGGCCTTTCGAATTACTTCAATGCCTTCTGTGCCATGAATCTGAATGTCGGCAATGGCTCGAATGTGCACAAATTCAGGGATGATGTTCTCGATTGCAATCTCAATGAAGACCGACGTCCAATCACCCTCCAATCCCTCGTTGCCTAGGGCATTATTATCGATGGCAGTCTCCTCAAACGCAGTGTATAATCCACCAAAGGTCTCGACCAATTCCGTGTTCATTTGGTCGATCTTGTCCTCATCCCAACCAGAGCGCTCGCCGACAATTCTCAGCAACTGCTCAGCGCGTAGTTTGTTCTTCCAGCGCTGTAATGCGTCTCTTCGGCGTTCATCGCTGACGGATTTGATACTGAGTTCAACACTCTTCTTGTCCTTCCGGACTTTGATGACCTTGGCGACGACACGCTGTCCATCTCGAATGTGAGACTTGATGTTCTTGACCCAACCAGAGGCAATCTCACCAATGAAGACGAAACCTTCGCTGCCTGGATAACCATCCAACGAGACATAGGCACCGTTCTGTTTGACTGATGTCACGGTGCAGACGAGGAATTCGCCGAGGTCCGGCCAACCTGTGTTGTCGTCTTCCGTCATTCCCTAGACCCCCGTTCACTCGAGGATCTCAGCGACGGTTGCGCCTGTCAATTGCGCTTTTCCACCCGCAGGGCGGGCAAGTACGGAACCACATACACTGCAATTAATCAGCGTAGTTGCTCGTTCGAAGATAATCTGTTCATTGCCACAATCACGGCAATGGACACGAAGGAAATTACTGGTCGCCATTGTTTCACCTTGAATCACTTGTCGACGAGTTCGAATTTCTTCGCTCGCTTGCATGGTGGAGTGTGCGCCTTGCCTGTTTCTGTGCATCGGTAAAGGATGTTGACCCGCTTGGTCGGCTTTTCTCGACCTTCGGGTTTTGGACGAGGGAAACCACGGTAACCCGCAGTCACACGACGGAAGCGGCGCTGACCCCACTTCAATTCACTCGCACGGCGCTTCTTGACACGCTCGATGGTGTGCATTGTGTGGCGGCCAGCCTTGGGGCTGTAACGCTTCACTTGTCGTGGCATCTTGACCATGATTGAGCCTCCTCACCGTGTGGGTGCGAGCCTGCGAACATCGACCCGTATATGAGGGTGTCGCGCGCGAGGCGATTGAAAAACGAGTGACTGCGTGGCGAAGGCAGTGAACGTTGATGAACCCTGACGGAGGGGGCACACCCATGTGGAGCCTGTCCGACCCGGCGATTGGCTTCTGGCTGCCCATGGCATTGATTTGTCTCGGGACCGGTTTCTGGTTGACGGATCGAAAAGATCCACGAAAACGTCTCTCGGTCCCAATCCTGCTAATCTCAATCGTGTTCATCGTTGTTTATGGAGTTGAAACTCGAGGCATGGATACAGCCGAGACGGCTCTACTCGCAGTCCTCCTCCACATGCTGGGTCCGGTCGCATTAATGGCGATTGGGTCGTTGATTGCGACCTTCTCAGGACCGTCTCCAGTGGGCCCCCTACCCCGAGGATTGCGTCCGCTTGGATTCATGATGGCGATGGGGGGACTGTTGTGGATTGGATGGATGCTCATCTCAAAACCACCCGATGCGATTGCACATGGGATTGGAGAAACAATCTGGGGTTCATGGGTGGATGTTTTCCTGACCATCCTCATCTTGGTAGCAGCACTGGCCGGATCATTCTGCGTGATGATGGGAGAAGAGCGACATAAGGAGGCGCTGACTCTGGCGATTCTCACAATTGCAGGAGGCGTCATGTTCAATGAAATCATGCAGAATGGTTCAGAGGGTTTGGCTGCGGCTGGATGGCATCAAATCCACTGGGAAGAGATGATGTTTCTTATCGGTGGATTGATGGGTGTTACCGCCGGGGTATTTGCCTTCATTGCACTGGTCTATATGGCTGAGAAGCGAGCTCCAGATCCCGATGTAATTGCGCCGCTATCCGAGGAAGAAAAAGCGGTTGTCGATGCTGTTCTAAGATTGAATCTTGAACTTGAGGAGGTGGAATGATGAGTGAAGAGAAAGATGCCTGGTGGGGTCCAGTGGCTCTGCTAATGCTACTCATCGGTTTCAGCATGGATTTGCTCGTATGGCAATTGTCCGGCGGTACGGAATTCTCCTTGATTCTAGATCGGGTTCTCCTCGGATTCACGTTGGCCTTTGGACTCACCACGCTTGCACTCTTGCTGGTAAGTTTGGGTGCCGTTCATCGTCACGTCCGATGGCATGAACAGATGATTGGGTTGACGCTGCTGGCGGGTCTCGGACTTTCCCTGACAAATTGGCAGATCGGCGGCTCAATTGATGCGATGTTCGATGAAGGTGTCATCCTGTTATCCGGCATCACCGCAATGATGGCGGCAGTGGGCTTGGTCTTCGGCCTCCTTCTGGCCCTGGTCACAGGAAGAGAGCACACACCTGACCCCTTGTTGGAGATGGATTCGACCCATGGTGACGTGTCGCTGGAACTAGAGGAGTGAACTGCAACGCCCGTAGGGCGTGAGGCAACCCTGATATACGGAGGGTCGGTCGCCGGGCCGCTGAGGTGACAAGATGAGCAAGGGCACTCCGAGCATGGGCAAGCGCCAGAAGTCCACGCACATTCGATGTCGACGGTGCGGTCGCCACAGTTATCACAAGCAGAAGAGGCAGTGTGCTTCCTGCGGATTTAATGTAACTTCTACCAAGCGGGGATATCGCTGGAACAAGCGAAATCGAAGCATGTATCAAAAGAAGTAGGCTGCAATCAGTGGACCTTCAAGGGGTAGTCAAACTCTAAAGCCCCCCGACATGACGACCAACCGGGTTGCGCTATGTGTGGTATCATTGGCGTTGTCGCCCAGCAGGGACAACCTGTTTCATCTTCGATTTATGACGGCTTGACTGTGCTCCAACACCGGGGACAGGATGCGGCCGGAATCGTCACCTGTGAAGGAGAGCATCTCTATCAAAGAAAATCCAATGGATTGGTGCGAGATGTCTTCCAACAGCGCCACATGGATACGCTGGTCGGACACATGGGGATTGGGCATGTCCGTTACCCAACTGCAGGAACTTCATCCTGTGCTGAGGCTCAACCCTTCTACACCAATTCTCCACATGGAATCTCTCTAGCTCACAATGGAAATCTCACGAATGCAGATGAATTGAGAGAGCAATTGTACAGAGAAGATCTGCGCCACGTCAATACGAGCAGTGACTCCGAGGTACTGATGAACATCTTCGCACATGAATTGCTCAAACGCGGGAAGATGTACATTGAAGAGAAACTCCGATTGAATGTAGAGGATGTATTCTATGCTGTCTCCAAAGTTCACGAACGTTGCAGGGGCGGCTATTCCATCATCTCGATGATTACAGGATATGGAATTCTCGGGTTCCGAGATCCATGGGGAATCCGTCCACTCATCATCGGTCGAAGAGATGCCCCCAACGGAGGAGATGAATGGATTCTGGCCTCAGAATCGGTTGCCTTGCTGGCGCTCGGATGCGAAGTGGTTCGCGATGTCGAGCCGGGAGAGGCCGTCTTCATTACGGCTGGTGGACAATTCTACAACAGGCAGTGCGCCGAGAATCCAACTTACACACCCTGCATCTTTGAACACGTCTACTTCGCCCGACCGGATTCCGTTATCGATGGAATCAGTGTCCATCGAGCGCGACTGAAAATGGGGCGGAAACTCGCCGCCAGAATTCCAAAGGAACATCCGGAGGCTGAGATTGATGTTGTCATCCCAGTGCCCGACAGCGGACGAATTGCCGCCATGGAGTTGGCCAAAGATCTCGGTGTCCCCTTCCGTGAAGGATTCGTCAAGAACCGGTATGTAGGCCGCACCTTCATCATGCCTGGTCAAGCAATTCGCAAAGATAGTGTCCGCAAGAAACTCAATCCGATTCCATATGAATTTGAAGGGAAGAACGTACTGCTAGTGGATGACAGCATCGTCAGAGGCAATACCAGTGCAAAGATTGTCCAAATGGCGAGAAATGCTGGAGCCAGTCGAGTATACTTCGCCAGTGCAGCACCAGCCGTCATCCATCCGAATGTGTATGGAATTGACATGCCAGCAAAGGACGAGTATATCGCCCACGGGCGTACACAAGAAGAGGTGAGCCAAGTGATTGGTGCTGATTGGCTGATGTATCAGAATCTAGACGACCTGCTCGATGCATGTCGAGGTGGAGACTGTGGCGTCGAGAATTTCGATGCCTCTTGTTTCAATGGAGTCTATGTGACTGGAGACATTGACGAGACCTACCTTGAGAAACTCGAAGGAATGCGGAATGATGCAGCCAAAGCGGCTCAGATCAAGAATGATGAGATCATTGAGATCCACAACGAGCCCTGAGGTGATTGTGTGGGCCAATGGATGGTCCGGATGGGCGAATCAATGCTCAAATCCAAACCTGTTCGAAAACATTTCACTCGAATTTTGAGGCAGACATTGATTGCGCAATGTCAGATTCGCGGAGCTGAAGTCAACATTCGTGTTGAAGGAGGGCTGATGTTTGTCAGTGGAGAAATGGATGCCGAAATTGTCGATGCGTTGAAGCACACGTTTGGTGTCAATGCCGTCGACCCATTCACAGAGGTTGAACCGATACCGCAGGATGTGGCGGTGGCGGCGTTGCAAGACAATCCGAAACCGGAAGGGACGTTTGCTGTACGTTGCAAGCGACATGGGCAGAAAGGAGAGTGGACAAGTCAGCAATTCGCAGGCGCAGTCGGTGCTGCTGTTCTTGACAACGTCAAACTGAAGGTGAATCTAAGTGAACCCGATTGGGCCATCCGTGTTGCCCTGTTCCCCGACAAAGTGCGTCTGCTTGGAACCCGGTTCATGGGTCCAGGGGGGCTACCCTCTGGTGTGCAAGGTCTGGTTCTGG
This sequence comes from Candidatus Thalassarchaeum sp., assembly GCA_022449845.1. Classification (GTDB taxonomy): domain Archaea; phylum Thermoplasmatota; class Poseidoniia; order Poseidoniales; family Thalassarchaeaceae; genus MGIIb-P. The sequence continues at coordinate 626 of JAKUOE010000027.1, read as the reverse complement.
CGCACTTAGAGACAGAAGAGGATGTTCTGTGCGCTTGGTTGATGATGCATCGTGGATGCAGGATCAAACCGATTGAGGGGTCGACTGAATTACTGAAATCTTGGGACCCAGCACTGGCCTCAGATATCCATGCTGCCAAACTTGTAACAGGGCCAGGACGAGACAGGAATCCAGAACCATGGGGAATCGTTGGACATCATTTACCCAATGCACCGACAACCGTTGACGATGAGGAATCGGTGCGAACACCGATGGTTCATCTCGAACCACTGGTTGGATGGTCCAAAGAGGAGATTGAGAGTCTCAAAAACCAGGTTTTCAACTGAACCCGGTGGCGGCAATCTCAAGATGGAGTGGGTTGGTCAACAAACATGCCGATGGTCATCGACCCGATTGCGGAAATCGAATGTGAGGCCATCGTTCGTGCAATCGATGTTTCACCGAATGGCAAGTGGTTGGCGTGGGGCAGTGACGATGGAGTCGTCAGAATCCTCGATGTCACTGAGTCACCTACAGCATTGGAGCCATTCAACGTCGATGATGCAGTGACGCATTTGCGAATCGCCAGTGGAGAGGTGATTGTAATAGGGACGCACACCAGCGATTTACACGGCCACGAGCGCTTG
>JAKUOE010000026.1 GCA_022449845.1 Candidatus Thalassarchaeum sp. | reverse complement strand
GCTTCAAAGGCAACGAATAGCGCCAGGAACAGGAACAGCATGGCCATCCAATCGTTGGTGAAGTAGACCAAGATGTAGTAGATCAGATTGTATGTGTCGCCCATGGCGTTGGTCTGTTGATGGCGACTCTCATCGAAGATAATCTGCTTGCCGCCACCAGATGCTCCGGCACCTTCGCCGGATTCACCAGTTGCATTCGTATGCATCAACAATGATTCCGCAATGATATCCAATACCCAGCGGCGATTGTTGTTCTCAGGCATCACTTTGCCGTTGAGTTCGCCATATACGCCATCATTGGTGTCCTCCCAATCGTAAATTGCATTCATCAGCACCGAACCGTCACTGACGAAAATTGCACGACCTTTTGGAGCACCTGGTTCCTCGACACAATCCTTCTTCTCACAGACCTTGATTGCCATGGTGAAGGGGCCTTGCTCATCACTTTCGATGCCGCCACCTTCGAAACCAACATCTCCTTGACCGTCATCATTGGTGTCAAGATACGAATCCTGACTTGAACGGCCCCAGGCATAGATATTGTCCGAGTTGGATTCGGCAGCATCCTTGTCGAAGGCTGATGGAGTGTTCAACAGGACGTTGTAGTTGGTACTGAAATTCCAGAACTGAGCTCCATTGTCGTCAGTCTCGACGTGGTGGGCACACAATCCTGCATCAGAGAAGTGCGAGGTGTCAGCACCATTGACTGGGCTGTTGGGTGAGGAATCCAATCGATCGATGATGCCGTCGTTATCTGCATCAGCAAAGCATGGATGGGAGCCCGATTTGTCAATTCCAGTGTAGTCGTATGGATTCGATGCGTTCATCCAGACATAGTTGTAATCCAAACCACGAGCCCAGGCTTCCTCATCGTAGAGTTGGTGCCCGCTATATCCGAGCCCAAAGGTGTCTGCAAGTCCAGCTGAATAACCGAAATCATCCATTACAAGGAGAGTCCCGCCTGAGAATACGTAGGCCCGAATTGCATCAATCTCGGTTGTTGTGTAACCTTCTGATTCACTGAATTGGATGACATCGACGTCACCAGTGAAACTGGGTAAGGAGATTGTGTCCTGCTCAACACCGGTGCCGATGAACACCGTATCCTCTGGATTCTCAATTTCACCCAATAAGACTGGACTGGAAATCATACTGGTCGTATCTACACCCATTCCCTTGAGGTCGGCTCGGAAAGCAGACAAATCGTCCCAATCATCATCGTAAGCAGACAGATGGGTGTCACTGTCCACGAGGTAGGAAGCGACGATGCTGTACAACAAAAGGGCCAAAACTCCGTAAAACGCAATCATCAGACCTGTTCGACGGGTTTTCCGTGATTTGAGGACAGTTGCAATGTCAACTGAACCAATCTTCATTTCGGCAAACCCCCCACATCCATAGGATGTGCAGCCGTGAGACGCTGAACTTAGCCTTAAGACGGTTTGGGGGTGCTGGACGGTCCTGCATCGTCGTAATCTCAGCCTTATCGAGTCAAATGGATGTCCTCATCGATGGAGGCAACTTCCTCAGTTGGAACGACAAGGTGATCACCGAAAGTGGACCATGGAAGCAGGTTGGGATCCAGTCCAGTATCGAGTTCAAGAAGCAGGCCAAGGACGGTCCCTGTGACATCATCGATGAATAAATCGACGACGGTTCCCAGCAAATCTCCCCGACTGTCAACGACACGACGGCCTGACAACTCTTCTGAGAAGGCCGCTGGCATTCATTCACCTCAAACACTTTCGATACCCATCAAGGTGTCAGACTTGCGTCTGATGCTCTCCAGACCACTGGTCAATACACCTTCCAACTTGCTGTAATATTCCATCATTTCAGGCGTGATTGTTGGGCGGACTCGGCTGATTGCCTCCTCGAAATGCTTCTTTGAAACCGATTTCTTCTCGGCTCTCATCGCAATCAAGGCGGCTTCTCGGCACACTGCCTCGACATCAGCACCAGTGAAATTCTGCATCTTATCAGTCAAACTATCAAGGTTGAACTTGCCCAGAGGCATGTCTTGGGAATGAATTTTGAGAATCTTTCTGAGACCGCCATGGTCAGGTGGTGGAACGTGCATGACACGCTCAAAGCGGCCACTACGAAGTAATGCAGGATCAATCATCTCAGGACGATTGGTCGCGGCGATGACGATGACTCCTTCCATCGATTCAACACCATCCATACTCGATAGCATCTGATTGACGACGCGATTTGAAACATCGCTACCCTCACCTGAGTTCGGTGTGCGGGCTCCCGCAATCGATTCAAATTCATCGAGGAAGATGATGCTGGGGCTGGCCTGTTTCGCCTTCTTGAAGACCTCGCGAATTGCTTTTTCAGATTCACCAACCCACTTGGAAATCAATTCAGGGCCTTTGACGGTGATGAAGTTGGCTTTGGCCTCATTGGCGATGGCTTTGGCAATGAGTGTCTTACCAGTTCCTGGCGCTCCGAAGAGGACGATGCCGCGAGGTGGTTTAATGCCGAAGTGCTCGAATCGATCCGGCATTGTCAACGGCCATTCAACGCTTTCCTTCAAGCGTTCCTTGATTTCATCGAGACCACCGACATCATCCCAAGATACCTCGGGGACTTCGACGTAAATCTCGCGCAGAGCGCTGGGCTCGATGTCGCGAATTGCAAGTTTGAAATCGTGCATTTGAACTTCCATCTTCTCAAGAACCTCGGGTGGAATCTCATCCTGATCCAAATCAATCTCAGGCAGGTAGCGTCGAAGAGCCTTCATCGCCGCTTCACGGGTTAGACTCATGATATCTGCACCCACGAACCCGTATGAATTTTCCAAAATCCAGTCCATGTCAAAATCATCCGCAATTGGCATGCCTCTCGTGTGGATGTTGACGATTTCACGGCGTCCATTCTTATCGGGGACGCCAATCTCCAGTTCACGATCAAATCGACCGGGGCGTCGAAGAGCTTGATCGATGGCATCGGGCCGATTTGTGGCTCCGATGACAACCACATTATCACGACCCTGCATCCCATCCATCAGTGTCAGTAATTGAGCGACGACGCGGCGCTCAACTTCGCCCGATACATCTTCACGCTTCGGTGCGATTGAATCTAACTCATCGACGAAGATAATTGCAGGGGCATTTGAAGCGGCATCATCGAAGATTTCACGCAATTGCTTCTCCGATTCACCGTAATATTTGGAGATAATCTCGGGGCCGTTGATACTAGTGAAATGCGCATTTGTTTCATTGGCAACCGCCTTCGCAATCATGGTTTTACCTGTCCCAGGTGGGCCATGGAGTAACACACCCTTTGGAGGGTCGATGCCGAGGCGACGGAAGAGGATTGGATGTTTGAGAGGCAATTCAATCATCTCACGAACTTTCTGCAACTGATCTCCGAGACCACCGATATCTTCGTACATGATTGAAGAGACTTCGCCGGGCTCGTCATCTTCGACCATTTCTTCCTTGATGACAATCTCAGTGTCGGGAAGAACACGAACGATTCCCTTGGGTTTGGTTGAGACGATTGCAAAGGGCAATGCCTCAGCGAAGAGGGTCATTCCTGGGATGAAAATTCGATCTCCGGCAACGACGGGGCGCTTGTTCAAACCTCGTCTTGCGAATCCTTCGATTCCCGACCCAAATTTCACCTTCTGTTGTTTGGCCATGACGGGGCTCAGAACAAGGCGATCACATTCTTTTGTCTCGACCTTTTTGATGGTGACACGATCACCCAAACTGACTCAGGCGTTCTTAGGAATGATGCCATCAATTCGAATGACGCCGAGATTGGCATCCTGTGGGCGGCACCTCCAAACAATGGCAGCTGTGTTGCGTTCACCACTGATTTCGATGACATCACCAGGTTTGAGACCTAGGTCATTGTCAAACGGTACACGGGCTCGTCCGTGACCTACGTCACTCGGAATCGCCTTTGCCACACGCAGAGATAGGGTTTTGTCTTCATCGTCGGCCATAGTATCGCCCCAATACATTACTAGCAGGAAACACGAACCCCTTTGAAGATGTGGTTTTCCACTCTCCTGAGAGGTGGGTCTGTCAAGTTGTGGTCAAGCGCCGAGAGGATAGCATTCATGATGGGGATGGCGCTCGACCGGCCATGGCGCACGTTCTATCGACTGGATTGGAATTCCTTGAACACAGCAACCCAAATGGCCACCCTTGTGTCAAGGGGTACAACATCATCAATGGTGAATTGAAACAGGCAAGTGATGGTGCGACGTTCAAATCAACCAATCCGGCATGGTTGGATGATTGCGTTGGAGAATTCCCACTTTCTGGAGAAGCGGATGTGCATGAGGCGCTCCGTGCGGCTCGCGATGCATTTCCTGGATGGGCAGGCACGCCCGCGCCCACGCGCGGGCAAATTATCGGCAACATGGGTCGTTTGTTGATGGAACACAAAGATGCGATTGTCGCCATAGAGACCCGGGAGATTGGAAAGACACTCAAGGAGTCGGCGGGTTCGGTTCAGGAAGCGATAGACACCTGTCTATTCTTCCAATCAGAAGGTCGTCGGCTCTATGGTCAAACTGTCAACAGTGAATTGCCCGACAAGGAGTTGTTCACCTATCGAAGACCCTTGGGTGTTTGTGGCATCATCAATGCCTGTAACTTCCCTGCAGCTGTACCTTTCTGGAAGATGATTCCAGCGATTATGTGTGGAAACACCTGTGTTTGGAAATCTCCACAGGATGCGCCACTTCTCTCCTTCGCTCTCGCGCGAATCATGCACGAGGCAGGGATTCCCAACGGTGTCATCAATCTCGTCCATGGAAAGGGCAGTGGAGCCGGACAGCATCTGGTTGATGCAGTCGACAAAGGTATGGTCAACAAAATCTCGTTCACAGGCAGCACCGCCGTCGGCAAGATGATCGGAGAAGTCTGTGGGCGAAATCTAGTCTCAGCAAGTCTTGAGTTGGGTGGAAAGAACCCCCTTGTGATTATGCCTAGCGCAAATCTCGACAATGCAGTTGAGGGGGCATACTGGGCTGGATTCGGAACCGCAGGGCAGCGTTGCACCAGCCTCGGGAATCTGATTATCCATCAGGACATTTACGACGAATTCATGGACAAACTCATGGCCAAGGTCGAGAGTACTACCATTGGCGATTCATTGCGCCATGATGGGGTTCTCTACGGACCAATGCTCTCCGAGAAGTATGCTGTAGATTTCCTCAAGGGTTTGGAGATGTGTGATGCGAGTGGGGCGAAGAAAATTTACGGAAATGGACGCATTTCCAATGACAACAAGCCTTCAGGATTCCTCGGCGATGCTGCTGAGGGAGTCTACATGTGGCCGCACGTCTATGTTGATGTGACCGAGGACATGGAATGCTTCCACGAGGAAATCTTCGGTCCGGCCATCACCGTTGTCAAATCCAAGGACTTCGAGCATGCTCTACATCTAGCAAACGCGAGTCCGTATGGACTCTCAAGCGCTATTTACACCAATGATCGATTGGAAGCCTATCGATACAAGACTGGAATTAAAGCCGGAATGACCGGAATTAACAACTCGACGACGGGGGCTGAGGCACACCTACCCTTTGGTGGAGTCAAGGGCTCTGGAAATGGGACTCGTGAATCGGGTATTTGGGTCATTGAAGCGTACTCTTACTGGCACGCTGTGAACGATGAACTGAGTGGGAAATTGCAATTGGCTCAGATGGATGTCGACGAGATTGAAATCGAAGAAGCAGAAGTCGATTGGGGCTCCCTTGCTTGAGGGGATATTATGGAAGTCACGCGGGAAACCATTCGGCTTGCCTTGTACATCACAGGCCCCCTCGTTCTGGCATCCTATGTCTTCGGATTGTCGAGAATGGACAATCCAAACGATCTGTGGGGTGGTATCCCTGAATCGTGGCGATCTCTCAATGTCACCTGCATGTTCATCGCCGCTGCTGGATTCCTCATCATGTGGTGGTTCTTCCTTTACCGATGGGATGTCGCGGCAGTTGAATCAGTCCAATGGCCTTGGGGTGAAGGTGATGCCGGCGGCCATTCTCGACTGATGCTCGCATTCCTTCTGGTGACGATTCCATCGATTTTCTGTCTCGAACTGACGGCTCTCCACATTCAAACGGAGGCCACATGGACACAGTGGTTGGTCATTGGAAATCTGTGGCTCGTCTGTCTAGGGAATATCTTGCTCGGCCTATTTGCGTGGAGTGCTCATCAGCAAGGCGTTGCCGACCAAACAATCTGGCCAGTAATCGGGTCTGTCATGCTGGGGATACAAGTCATTGTCAACGATGGAATACTCTGGAATCTGAAGTATCCATGGTAGAATGATGGGTGTGAATGGATGGGTGAAGATTCAGATTGTCAGGTACTCATTGTGGGTGCAGGGCCAGGTGGCCTCACGGCTGCGATGATGCTGGCGAAAGCCGGAGTTAATGTTACCATTCTCGAGAAATCAGATGATGTGGGGGGAAGAACCCGGGTCATCGAAAAGGATGGTTACAAATTCGACAATGGGCCGACATTCTTCCACTACCCGGAGATTGCAGAGGAAATCTTCAATGCACTCGGTTTGGATGCACATAAAGAATTGAATTTGATTCCCATCGAACCCAATTATCACCTCGTCTTTGGTGCCGGAGGAAGTCTCAATGCGACGACCAACCTAGACAGTATGACTGAACAAATTGAAGCATTGTGTGGTGAGAAGAACGCTGAAGGTTTTCGAAAGTATGTTCTCGACAATCGAAGAAAAATGGAACTCTCAAAGAACTGTCTGAATTCACATTGGAAAGGCCCACTAGATCTGGTGAATCGTAGGGCGTTCAGGGTTTCCAGAGTCCTTCGCCCTTGGCGTTCAGTGGCCACAGACCTCGCGAGTATGTTCCCGGACGAAAGAATGCAACTGGCAATGTCGTTCCAGACGAAATATCTCGGGATGAGTCCGTTCAAAGCCCCGAGTCTGTTTACCATTCTGGCCTATCTAGAGTACGAATACGGAGTCTTCCATGCCAAGGGTGGTTTGGGAACGATTACCCAGCGCATGGCTGAAATTGCTAGAGAACTGGGGGTAGACATTCGACTCAATGAACCGGTAGAGGAGTTCATCTTTGAAGGGAAAACTGTGATTGGGGCGCGAACACATCAGAGGACATATCACGCGGATCGATTCGTAATGAATGTCGATTTTGCAACCGGAATGAAGGGGTTAATTCCGGACAGTCTGCGAAAGCGTTGGTCGAACAAGAAATTGGACAAGAAATCGTATTCCTGCTCTACATTCATGTTGTATCTTGGTGTGGATAAATTGTACGATACACCCCATCACCAAATCTACGCGGCCAAGGATTACCAGAAGAATCTGAAGGAAGTAACCGACAACAAGGTATCATGGGATGATCCTTCCATCTATGTCCAGAATGCCTGTGTGACGGATCCCGAAATGGCGCCTGAGGGGCATTCAACTGTCTATGTTCTCGTACCTGCAAGCAATCAGCATCCCAACAACAACTGGGAAGAGATCAAGGAAGAATATCGAGATGTCATCATTCAACAGATGGCGCACCTCGGCTTCGAGGGTATTGAGGAGCACATCGTCTCTGAAACCATCGTCACACCAGATGACTGGGCCTCTCGAGACATCTACAAAGGTGCTGTGTTCAATCTCGCGCATGGGCTTGATCAGATGTTGTGGCGTCGACCACAGAATCGCTTTGAGGAATTGAACAGACTCTATCTGGTTGGCGGGGGCACGCACCCTGGCAGTGGAGTGCCCACGATTTTTGAAAGCGGGCGAATCACTGCGAAACTAATCTGTGCGGACATGGGCATCGTTCCAGATTGGAATGGAGAAGATACGTGGTTCCCCGATCTGCGAAAACCGCGAACAATCCGTAATCTGTGAATCAATCCCAATCGATTTGATCGGTGTCGAAATCAAAGGTACAACTACCACCACAGGTATCGTTGACCACCCCAGTGAGAAGGAAATCTTCGACCATCGAATTGACTTGGAATATGGGTGCAATCTCGTTGTGGGCTTTGCCAGAATCTCCGATTGGAGGGGCAGCATTCGTATCGGGCATCGCATCATAATCACCATCCCAATAGACAACGGCAGAACCGGTGATGGGGCCATCGGCCGATTCGATGCCATAGGGACTTAGCGTCGATCCATTGAGCATTGGAATTCCAGCAGTCCTCGCAGCTCGATCTGAAGAAAGGCCGGGCACCTGAGCATCATTGACCGAGATGGTCGAGAGGAAATTGAATGGTTGAATCTGATTATCATAACCAGTCTCTGCGAAGCGCAGCCACGTCTCGGCATCAGTGGCATCCCACATCTGTTGACAGACGCCGATTAACAACGCCCGATCATTGCGCTGAGGATATGCCTGTGGAATCTTGAATCCATCAGAGAAGCGCGCATAATTCGTGCTTCGCTCAATGAATGTGGAAAATCCAGAACCACCAACCCAGAGGGCGGCACGATCGATATCAGGAGAGAATGCGGTGATGCTGGCACCATAGATACCACCCAATGAATAGCCCATGTAATGTACATCGGAACTGTTGACCAAATTGGTCCCATTGTGGTGCAATTGGTCAATGTCACTGCAAACACCCTTGAACGTGCGGGCGAGCGCCATTTGATTGACCAACATCTGCTGAAGACGATCGGATTGGTGCTCAAAATACTCCGGATTTGCCAAACCCAAAAAGACGGTGTCCAAATCCGAGCCAGACCAACCGTAAATGTCTGTAGCCACCATCGCGACTTCATAATCCTGCATCCAACCGATGGCCCAATCAGAGACGGCAGAACGGCCATCGCCAAGGAATCCATGACCGAAGACGACGAGAGGACCACTCTCATTCTTGTCAGCGAGAACTTGAGGGATGACGAGGGTGAATGGAATCTCCGCATACTCGACGAATTGCGGGGTCCCGTTGGCGTCTCGACTAATCTTACTGGGTGGATTCTGCCATTCGAGATATTGCGGTACGGTGTAGGTACCCTTGATGAGGCGGAAATCGATGTCCGTATCTTCCATCCAATCCGTTTCGACGCTTTCGACATTGCATGCAATTCCATCATCACCGAGTCGATCCAAGGCATCCGCACGCATTGAGAGCATGGGTCCAACAATCGAATCGAGAGAGGCGGTGTGGAACTGCCAGGCGTCCTTGAGGTTCTCAACATCGTGTCCAGATTCATTGAGAGCCTGAATCAGCGAAGTCGTCGATGACCGACGGGCCTCGACATCGGGGGAATCTGTTTGAATATCATCTAGTATCGCTTGGAATGCAGCCGAGGGAGTGACACCCAATCCCGAGATTCCGATGCCGTACGCAGTGTTGGGTTCCAGAGATTGCAGGGTTCGGATGAAGACGATGGTTGCCGTTTCATCATCCGCCCTAGCATCAAGCTCAACCCAATGGGCCACCTTCTCTCCAGTGTCTAAATTGAGGAGAGTAGTGGGGTGTCCAGATTCCATGGAAAGTTCGATTGAATATTGATCAGCAACTCCCGTGAGATTCGGGAGAGTGCTGAACGCCGTCATAATCTGGGTCGAGGGACTCATCCCATCCAGATGATTGAGAGATTCAATCTGAACGCTTTCGCCGGAATTGGAGAGGGAACCGGAGACGGGCAAGGTGTTCTCAGCATAGTTGACTCGTAGTCCAGTCGCGGTCGCATTGTCCTCGATTAGGAAGGCATCTGAGGGGAAAGGCAACATGCAGTGGATTGGATTGAGATTGTCGCAACCATCTGTATGAGCAACCGACACCGTTTCAGGGATATCGACAACATCGTTACTTGGATCTGTTTCTGGAGAATCTACAACCTGTTCGGTCGTATCGGTTTCAGATGAATCCAAGCAACCTGGAAAGAGAAGCATGGAGACGAGGAGTAGGGCAATCAATCTGCGATTCATAGCATCGCGAGATGGCGCAGGATTATGAAAGACACTCCCAACAAAGTAGCATCAAAGAATGGTGGTACCACATTCTGGGCACGGCATCCCAGGGAAGAATGCGCCCGGCATGAAACCACATTCTGGGCAAATGGATAGAATATCGTCGATGCCGTCCATGGAACTGGCAGGTCGTCGACGGTTATGAACCCCTATGGGGTTCACAGCGAAGTATATGGTGGGCAGGCCTTGGACGATTGATACGGGGCTAGGCACAGATGGGTGAGAAGATTCCACTACCTCTGAAGAAAGGCTTCGGGGCCACCGACCGGGTCGATGCTTGGTGGAAAGGGCCCAGCGCCATGGCCTTCTATCTGGGTTTCATGGTCGTCTATGCGACATGGCGTGGATTCATGGAGGCAGACTTCTGGATCTTCGAGGACTTCGGGCGATCAGCGGGGGTTGGACACGGAAACGGTACAATGTCGATTGATAACAACGGCAGCCACGTTCTGAGTCCGTTGTTCAGTCCACTTATCATCCCAGATGAGTACAGTTGGATGCCTGAAGCATTGTGGTGGTTGTCTCCCGCAATGTTCATCCTCATTTTCCCGGCAGGATTCCGTGGGACTTGCTATTACTATCGCAAGGCCTACTACCGAGCCTTCTTCCAACACCCTACCGCTTGTGCTGTCAGCAAACCATGGAACGAATACAAGGGTGAAACCGGGTTGCTGATTGTGCAGAACCTGCACCGCTACTTCCTGTATGCAGCAATCGCCTATCTTCCAATTCTCTCCTTTGATGTCTACTTGTCAATGCGTTTCGAAGGAGGCAACTGGGGTATTTCGGTCGGCACGCTCGTCCTTCTGTTGAACGTCGTCATGCTCTCTGGATACACGTTCGGTTGTCACGCCTTCAGACACCTTGTCGGTGGAGGTTCGAACCATTGGACTGGAGACTCGGGGCCGACACTGCGATATCGAATGTGGAAAATGTCGACCTGGTTCAATGAACGGCACAAGGAGTGGGCACTCTACTCTCTATTCGTCGTGATGTTCGCGGATTTCTACGTTTACGCTTGCACTGATCCAATGTTCGGCTGGACTGATTACATGTTGTGGGGTGGCTAGATGACAGAAGAGTACACGACACACGAGTACGATGTAGTCATCATCGGTGCAGGTGGTGCCGGTCTTCGCGCTGCGATTGAAGCGACCCGCCAAGGGGCCTCGGTGGCAGTAATCTGCAAATCGATGCTGGGCAAAGCGCACACTGTCATGGCCGAAGGTGGTGCGGCGGCGGCACTGGCGAACAAAGATCCAAGAGACTCTTGGCAGACTCACTTCCGTGACACCATGAAGGGTGGTAAATATCTGAATGACTGGCGCATGGCTGAGATTCACGCCAAAGAGAGCCCGGACAGAATTCGAGAATTGGAACAGTGGGGTGCCATCTTTGATCGAACACCGGAGGGTCTGACAAATCAGAGAAATTTCGGGGGCCATACCTATCCACGTTTGGCTCATATTGGAGATGCAACCGGTCTGGAACTGATTCGAACGCTACAGGAACGAGGTATTCATACCGGCATGGAGGTTTTCATGGAGTACACAGTACGCCATTTGTTCAATTCCGATGGACGACTGGCCGGATGCTTCGCTTACAATCGAGTCGACGGGTCTCTCCATGTGTTCAAGGCCAAGACGACGGTCCTTGCTACAGGTGGAATCACCCGATGTTGGGCGGTTTGCTCCGGTTCATGGGAATACACGGGCGAAGGGCATGCACTCGCATATTGGGCCGGTGCAGAGATGGGGGACATGGAATTCGTTCAGTTCCATCCGACCGGGATGATTTGGCCACCCAGTGTTCGAGGAATCCTTGTCACTGAAGGTGTACGAGGTGAAGGCGGAATGCTCACCAATTCCGAAGGGGAGCGATTCATGTTCAACTACGTTCCAGAGATGTATCGTGATGAATTCGCGGATACTGAAGATGAAGCGATGGATTGGGTGAACTCCATCGTCGCCGATGAGACGCCCACGGCACGCCGCCCCCCTGAACTTCTCACACGTGACGTCGTCGCCAAGGCCATCAATTCAGAGCTGGAGGCAGGACGTGGCAGCGAGCACGGTGGCGCGTACCTCAACATCTCTTGGAGTCCCGATGAACAAGTCAAGAAGAAACTCCCAGGCATGTATCATCAGTTCATGGAACTCGCCGCTGTGGATATCACGAAGGAGCCAATGGAGGTTGGACCAACCGCACACTATGTCATGGGTGGTGTGAAAGTTGACCCAGTGACACAAGAGTCGACAGTACCCGGTCTGTACGCTGCCGGTGAAGCGGCCACGGGCCTACATGGCGCCAACCGTCTCGGTGGCAATTCTCTCTCCGATTTGCTTACCTTCGGAAAGCGGGCTGGGCAGTATGCTGCCGAAGCCGCGGCCGAAATCGAGACGTTCGCTGATATCGATGAAGCGGAGATTGCACAAGTCATCTCCGAGACGCTCGCACCCCTCTCACGCGAGGGTGGCGAGAATCCAGCCAAGGTGGTTGAGGACCTGAGGGATTTGATGCAGGAGAAGGTGGGCATCATCCGGCAAGGACATCTATTGGAAGAAGCGATTCAGGATCTCGAAGCATTCCGTCAACGTGAAGCGACAACTTCACCAGGTGGAACGCGAATCTACAATCCTGGTTGGCATCAAGCCCTAGAAATTGGTGCCATGATTGACATCAGCAAGATGTGTGCCATCGCAGCATTGGCTCGTGAAGAGAGTCGTGGCGGACACACTCGCTTAGATTTCCCTACCCCGAATCATGGCCATTGGGGAAAAATCAACAGTGTCATTGTGCTGAACGCAGCAGGAGACATGGAATTGACACACGTGAAGTATGCACCAATTCCCGAGCATCTCAAAGAATTACTCGATGCCGATGACCTACATGAGGAGGAAGAATGAACATGGCTGATGATGTGACATTCCGAGTCTTCAGAGGTGAACCGGATTCAGAGGGTGTGCCCACTGGAAAGATGGTCGATTACACCGTAGAGATGGATGAAGGCATGGTCGTTCTCGATGTGATTCATCGAATCCAAGCTGAGCATGCACCCGAACTCTCCTGTCGATGGAATTGCAAGGCAGGAAAGTGCGGCTCGTGTAGTGCAGAGGTGAATGGCAAATCTCGACTCATGTGCATGACGCGGATGGAAGACATCATGGAAGAAACCCCGGAAGATTCGCCCGTGGTTGTCAAACCAAGGCAGGCGTTCCCTCTAACCAAGGATTTGGTGGCTGATGTACAATGGGCCTATGACCTCAACAAGACCATCCCTGCCCTCAAGGGTCCAGATGAGATGGATTGGAAATTTGA
>JAKUOE010000025.1 GCA_022449845.1 Candidatus Thalassarchaeum sp. | reverse complement strand
AGCGAAACAACTGCGGACGATTGTGATACCACAGTCACAGCCACTGCATCACCAGCGGAACCGGGCACACCTGGAGCCCCTGCACAGGCCGATGTCACTGTGACGACCACTCTCGGTGAGGGTTCAGGCAACGCCGCTCAAGGCGTCGAACTCTCGACCGGTCAAGCGACGAAGAATTACAACAATGGTGCCGAAGAGGTCGAATGGTCAGTCACCGTGAAAAATACAGGACAGACTCAAGAGACGATTTCCATTGAGATGGACAGCGACTCAAGTTGTCGCTCGGATGGTTTGGAGGCCAATGTGGATCCCGCCCAAGTTCAAGTGAATGCAGATGATGAGGAAGTTGTCACCGTCACAGTCGAAGTTCCTGATGGAGAACAAACCGAAGCCGGTTCACATTGCTTCATCACCCGGGCGACCGTCACTGCTCCAGCACCACCACCTGGAACAGATGCAGCGCAAGACAATTTGTCTGTGACACTGAACATCCCTGAACTTCACGAATGTGAAGCCAGTCTCTCTCCTTCATCCATGATTATTGCTCCGGGTGCAACCCAATCGGGCAATTTCATGCTCACCAATGAAGGGAACAGCGATTGGACCGTTGGCTTTGGGAAGTCGGGCTCAAAAGCCAACTGGGTCACACCTGAGGTCAGCCAGCGAAGTTTGCCTTACGATAACGGAAATGGACAGGCTGCCATCTCATTTGATGTGACGCCCGATGACAGTATTGCTGCGGGCGAAACAGCAACCATCCAAATAAGCGCTCTCTATGGAAACAGTCCACGTTGTACGCCCACTTTGACCATCACCGTCGGGCAATCGTATGCTGGCACTTCCTCTCTCAGCAACAATTTCCTCACCAACGTCGAGCCAGGAACCGCTCAGTCGACCGGATTGACGATTACCAATCAAGGCAATGGGGACGACCCCTTCGCCATTGGACATTCACCCGTTCCCACCGGCTGGACGGTGACTTTGAGTTCATCCTCAGTATCCTTGGAGGGCAAACACGATGAGAATGACCAAGCCAGCATCAACGTGGAAGTCTTCGTCCCGTTGGACGCGCTCGCAGATGAAACTGTGACCATCACAGTGACCGTGACGAGTAGTGGTGATTCTTCAATTGAGATTACAGATGAATTGGAGGTATCCGTCGCCGAGCGTCACGAGGTCGATGGGACCGTTCTCTCAAATGATCAAACCGGTCGAAGTGACCAGACCATTGATTTCCCGTTGACGGTACACAACAACGGAAACGTACAGGATTCCTTCAGATTGCGGGCCTGTGACCCCAACCAGCCAGGTTCCTGTGCAACTCCTTCATGGAACTCCATTTACGTGGATGATTCAGGCAATGAAGTCACACAAATTTCCTTGGGTGCAGGCGCGTCTGAACAAGTGTTCCTCCGCGTGCAAATCCAAAGTGAGGACGAGGGCGATTATCTACAGATTCAGATGAAGGTGAACATCGTCGCTGCCCCCTCGAATGAATTCACCGAGACCGTCACTGCTCGCGTCTCAAATTATGATTACATGATGCAATTGCTTCTGGCCGATCCTCAGGGCGCTCCGGATTCCATGAGTCTCACACTCCCTCCAGGAGGTCAGACAACCGTTGCACTGCTCTTCAGTGATATCGGAACCTCTCCGTATGTCGAACAAGCTCTGTTCACGATTGAAGGCATGGAGTCGACCATTTCTACCTCATTGAGTGCGAACACCGAAGAATTGGCGGCTGGCGTGTTCACACTCCCGGATGACACGGTCACATATCATGCCAATTTGACCCTCGCTGTGATGGGGTCGGATCAGAGTCTCAACGGTGAAGCTGGGGTCGTGCGTGTGTGTGCCGCATCGATGCGCAACACAGCCGCCCCCTCTTGTGTCGACATCGTGGTCTCAATCGCGACAGTCCACAGTCTCCAAGTATCCGTTGAAGGTGGACCTTCCCAGAACACACACATCCCGATTGGAGTGATTTCCTGGTCCAGGTCACCAACAGTGGCAACATCGAGGAGCAGATCGAGATTTCATCCACTGAAGGATTGAGGGGATGGACCATCGACATCGAACAGACAGACCTCCTACTACAGCCTGGCGAGACTTCGACGATTCGAGTCCGAGTCAAGCCACCGCCCAATATGCCCGTCGAGGACGAATTTGAGTTCACTCTCATCGTCACTCCAGAGAGTGCCCCCGTCGCTGCACAACCTGTCGACATGTCCGTTAAAGCCACCCTTGACAACAGTGTTCTGGGCTTGTCAGGGGCAACTTGGAACCTCATATCCTGGTCCGTACTTGGTGTGCTTGGATTGATGATTATAGCCACAATCTGGCGCAACCGTCGCCGTAGTATCGGCCTGTGAGTCTCGACTCTCAGCCGACGTCGCGCTGGATATGCTTATGATGCCTCTTTGAGTCGAACCGCTCAAGGAACCCTACGGGTTCTCTTGAGGCTTGCAAATGTCGTCCGTCTCAGCCGCTTATTTGTCGCTGGCGCTGATGACCATCGTCGGCATCGGATTTCCATTGGGAGGATTCCTCCTTTCCAGATTCTTGAGGCCCATGCCCGACCCAAACGATCCAACAAAACTTCGCAGTTTTCTTCTAGATGGATATGAAACGGATCAATCTCTGTATGTCCGTCGCTTGAGCACCTATGAGTGCGGCGCAGACCCGGTTGGAGACGCGATGATTGACTTCCATTTCCAATACTACTGGTACGCAATCATCTTCCTGGTTTTTGATATCGCCTTCATGTTCTTGGCCTTCGCAGGCATTGTCGCCATGAATGCAGACCACACGGCCGCCCCTGATGCGGCTGGCGGCATTGAGGCCGCCACTGGTGCTATGGTCACCCTCCTCGTTTTCCTTGGCCTAATGGGATTGGGCGTTTGGTACGTTTTCAGAAAGCGAGGTCGAATCTACATTTGAGGTGATTGTGATGGATGAAGGACAGAACTACACCGCATTCAGCAGCCGAGGTCTACTCGATATGATTGGTGATTTGAATGACAAAGCCTTGGAAGCTTCTCGAATGAAGGATTTCATCGGTGTACTCGGTGGCCGCTTCCTCAATTGGGCACAGCGAAAATCACTGTTCCCACTCCACCTTGGAATCAAGTGCTGTGCGCTTGAAATGGCCGCAGCGGGTGCTCCTCGGTTTGATGCCGAGAGTTTTGGTGTCGTATTCCGAAGCAGCCCAAGACAGTGCGATGTCTTGCTGGTCAACGGCCCAATTTCCAAGAAGTTCGCCGACCCCATCGTTCGATTGTGGGAGCAAATGCCTGAACCCAAGTGGTGCATCGCCATGGGTGAGTGCGCGATTTCAGGCGGACCCTATTACCAATCTTACAACATTCTGGAAGGTGTGGACACCGTCATTCCCGTTGCCGTTTACATTCCAGGTTGTCCGCCACGACCCGAGGCCCTCATCGATGGTTTTGGGAAGTTGCGTGAGAAGATTATCCGCATCGGTGCCGTTCCGAGTGGGGAGACAGACGCTCGAGGCGCGCCGATTATTGTCGCTGATGACTGAGGGATTGAGATGGCAAAAGAAGTCAGTGCGAAACAGGCCCTTTCCGCGGCGAAGGAGATCGTCAAGGATGTCTCTGATTTCGGCGATGCTGTCAACGCCGAGGTCCGCCATCACACCGGCGGCCGTCGCAAGAATGCGTACGTATACATCGAGGTCGTCGCCAGTGAATGGCGCGAACTCGCACTTTGGCTGAAAAATTCTAAGGGCGTGGATTACTGTTCCATGGTCACCGGTATTCATTGGCCTGAGAACGCCGATGCGGCTTGGCAAGTCGTCGTCCATCTGTTGCGAACAGGTGTCACCAATCCACAGATTGTCAAGAAACGCGTACATGAGACCAAGGTCGACATCGCTGCACTCTCCGGTAATTCGGTACCAATGGAATTTGAGATTTCGATGACCGTCCCAGACACTCGTGAGCCCAGCGTCCCGAGTGTTGCAGACATTTGGGTCGGTGCAGATTGGAACGAGAAGGAAACATGGGATCTCGTTGGAAGTGACTTTGCTGGCCACGTTGGAATGCGCCGTGTTCTCCTTCCCCATGATTCACCTACTGGCTATCACCCATTGCAGAAGCAACACAAACTCCGCTATCACGACTTCAACGAGATGTATGATGATCCACAGGGCTTCGGAAGAAAGCCCGAAGACTCCGGGAGAGTGAAGTAATGGCAGAGATGTGGATTTCGATGGGGCCACAACACCCCATGACACATGGGCTGTGGACACTCAAGGTCAAGGTCGATGGAGAGACTGTGGTTGACACTGAACCCGACCTCGGTTACATCCACCGTGGTGTTGAGAAGATTTGCGAGGCCCGAGATTTCACACAGATTACCACCTATTGTGACCGCCTCTGCTACGCCAGTGCGAACACATGGTCACATGCTTACATCTACGCGGCCGAGGATCTCCTTGAGGTCGAAGTACCTGAGCGCGCGGAATACATCCGAATGGTCGCCATCGAATTGCAGCGCATCGCCAGCCACCTGATGTGGCTCGGCGCGTACTGTCCGGATGTCGGCAATCTGACTGGCATGGTCTGGTGCTTGCGCGAGCGCGAGATGATGATGGATCTCTTGCAGGAACTTGGCGGTTCACGAATGCACTACAACTTCCCACGCGTGGGTGGCGTCAAGCGAGACCTTCCCATTGGCTTCGCCTTACGCTGTCGCGCCAAGCTCAAACTTTTCCTCGACCGCATTCAGGAATACGAGGCCATTCTCGATGAGAGCACCATCTTCCTCGTCCGCACACAAGGTGTTGGATATGCCAAGGCAGAGGAAATGATCAATCATGGCGTCAGTGGCCCCAACGTTCGTGCTGCAGGCCACAATTACGACGTACGCTGGGCCCATCCATACTCAGTATACGATGAACTGGATTGGGAACCTTCGGTCGAGCGCCCCTCAATCAAAGGCAGTGATTGTTACGATCGCTACCGTGTGCGCGTAGAGGAGATGCGTCAAAGTGCCCTCATGATTCTAGATGGCCTTGACAAGATGCCTGGTGGCGCAGACACCTATCACGAGCCAGGCGACCCCGCCATTTTGGCCAAGGCACCTGCCCGGGCTGCTGAGGGCCAGACCGGCTACCATCACTTTGAGGACAGCCGTGGTGAATCGATGTTCTATCTCGCCGGCGGCGGAGAAGGACGTGGAAAGCACCCCTACCGCGTCTCGATTCGAAGTCCGATGTTCATCACAATCCCCTATGCTGCGAAGTGCATGATTGGCTACAAGATTGCAGATATTCCTGCAATTATGGGCTCCTTCGACCCTTGTATCGGAGAAACTGACAGGTGATTTCCATGACTGACGATATCCTCGACATGCGCGGCTGGGTCCGTGCTGCCATGGACTTCGTGTCAGAGAATACAATCGGCATGTCACGCCATTGGGAGTACACCGATAGCGTTGCTTGGTTCCTCACTGAATTCATCATGTGTGTGATGGTCTTTGGTGGAATCATGACCACACTGCTGGTTCTTTTGTGGATGGAGCGAAAGTTACTGGGTCGATTCATGGATCGCCGTGGCGCGAGAACGTCACTGCGAAGTTTGTGGGTTGGAGAAAACGGAGTGACCGCAGGTGAATGGTGGAATCAACTCCCATTCGGACCAGGAGTCCCGGGTGGAATGGTCAACAAGTTGCTCAATGAGTTCGCTGGCAACGATCACGAACTTGAGGCCGTCTCCCGTGTCCAGAATCGATCCTATCACGGCGTCTGGTGGCTTCTACCCGGGTTCTTCCAGAATCTCGCTGACGGCATGAAGTTCCTGACCAAGGAACACATGGTTCCGGAGAAGGCCGATCGATTTGTGTTTGAAATCGCGCCATTCCTCATTATTGCGACCACAGTAATGTGTTTCACTTTCATTCCACTGGGTCCACATTTCTATTCGAATAATTCCGAGATGTCCATCCTCTTCCTGATGGCGGTCTTCAGTGTCGCACCACTGGGCGTATTCTTTGCCGGCTGGTCATCCAACAACAAGTACACATTACTCGGTGGTATACGTTCAGCTGCTCAACTCACAGCCTATGAGATTCCACTTCTGGTGATTGTATTGAGTGTCGTCGTTCTGTCGGGTTCATTCAATGTCATTGAGGTCATTGAATTCCAAGCCGACAGTGGGGTTTGGAACATCTTCCTCCTGCCGATGGGTTCTGTTCTGTTCCTCGTTGTGATGGTCGCTGAGGTTGAGCGAATCCCCTTCGATATGCCTGAGGCCGAGGCGGAATTGGTTGAGGGTTGGTGGACTGAATACGGCGGAATGCGTTGGGGTCTGATGTTCGCTTCCGAATACCTTCGTACTTACGCTGCTTGTCTGTTGTTTGCCCACTTCTTCCTCGGTGGCTGGGAGGCTCCATTCGAGGACACATTGCCTCTCATCGGCCTTGTCCCCCACATCCTCTGGGTGTTCCTCAAAGCCTGGTTCATGTTCATCTTCTTCGTTTGGTTCCGTGCTGCCCTTCATCGGGTGCGCACCGATCAGATTCTCGAATTCGGATGGCGATGGCTACTCCCTCTCAGTCTGGTCAATCTTGTCATGGCCACAGTACTGCGTCTATGGGTGTATGACGGTGTCAACGAGGAATGGCCAATCCTCGTCCCGATTCTGATTACCTCCATCAGTCTGGCGCTCTTCATTCTCCTCTCGATTGATGAGGACCCCGAGGCTCTGGAGGCACAAACTCGCCCATTCAGCGTCCAGACAGTTGACGTGGCCAGTCCAGGCCAACATAGGAAGTGATACAGATGGCATACCACAAGCACGCGACCCCGAATTTCCGCAACCTGATTGTACGTCCGATGTGGATTACACTCAAGGCGGCTCTTCGAACCATTCCGTACATCGGTCGCTCAAAGTTCCTGCAATCACATGGTACTAGCAAGCCGTACCACGGGCAGAAGACGAATTTGCTCTCAGAGGCTGAGCGTGAGATGTACACAGCTCAAGCCCACCCTGTTGTCGAGCAGACCTATGCACCCGATCGAGAGACAACAGAACTGTTCCCATACTTTGAACGCCCTGTGACTGTGATGTATCCGTATGAAAGACTGGAAGAGATGGAGCCTTGGCTCTTCGTTCCAGGCAATTACAATGGTCGCATCGGTGTCATTTGGGAAACTTGCACAGCCTGCAAGGCCTGTGTACGAATCTGTCCCAACGATTGTCTGCACATGGAGACTGAGACGCGCGTCAACGTGTTAGACATGACTGAGGAGGGCGATGAGCACCACGGCTTCGGTGTCGAACTTGAGGTCGGTGGTATGGCCGCTCGCCGAATCGAAGGCAGTGAAGAGGAAGCCGCCAACTTCCAGTTGTCAACCACTCACGAAGCCCCACCAGAAGAATACAACTTTGGCGAGGTCATCAATATCGCAGGCGATACCATCAGTGTTCGATGGAATGCATCAGGCACAGTGGAAGACGTTGCCTCAGCCGAACTTGTTGGCGCTGAGATTGACATCGTATCCGGTCGCATCGATATTGGTCGTTGCATGTTCTGTGGATTGTGCATGGAATCCTGCCCCTTCAATTCATTCTTCATGACCAATGAGTATGATGGTATGTCTGGATTCTCTCGTGAAGATCTATGGTTTGAGGCAGATCGTACCCGCGTTCTTCCTGTACAACATGCCGAAGCCGTCGATCGCGAACTGGCGAAGAGAGCGGACCAAGAGCGAAAGAAGGCAGAGAAAGCGGCCGCAAGAGCCGCCAAGTCGGAGGCTTGAACTTGGAATTGCCAGCATTTCTGATGGACCCTATTGGGGATATTTTTGGTTCAATTGAAGGCATCGCATTTGGAATCATGGCAGTCATTGCCATCGCGGGCGCACTGGGTACCGTTTACTCAAAGCGTGTCGCGCATTCGATGCTGTCACTCATCATGTGCTTCTTCGCCGTCGCCGGCGTTTTCCTTCTCGCCAATGCAGAGATGCTCGCAGCCATTCAGATTCTTGTCTACCTCGGTAGCGTCATGCTGGTCTTCGCCTTCGGTGTAATGCTGTCTCGCCGCCAGATTATGGAGGAGGATTTCGAATGAGACTGATTAGCACCTTCGCCCGCATCGGCATGGTCGGTTTTCTCGGACTCTTGCTCGCCGTTCTCATGGATCCTGCGAATTGGGTCGCAGTGGATGGTTCTGATAGTATGACCACACTGGAATTCGCCACCGCCGTTCTCGATGATTGGGCGTTCCCCTTGGTCGTTCTCGGTGCACTTCTCGCCATGGCCATGGTGGGTGCTGCTTACCTCGTTCGCGATGAGCGCAAGACGAACCTCATGTGGGAACTTCTCGGAGGTGAAGAAGAATGATTGAACCCAGTTGGATTGCGGGTCTCGGCGCCTTCCTGTTTTGCATCGGTTTGGTCGGCGTATTCACTCGCAAGAATGCGATCATCGTCCTGATGTGTATCGAAATCATGCTCAATGCGGTCAATCTCAACTTCGTTGCTGGGGCCGCCCACTACGAGAACATCGATGGTTGGGTATACACTTCCATCGCCATTGCGATTGCCGCTGCTGAAGTGGCGGTTGGATTGGCCATATTCTTGGCGTTGTACAGCCAACGTGGCACGATTTCACTGGATGAGGTTACGCTGCTGAAGCATTGAGGGGTGAGATGAATGGGTGAAAAGAGTGAACCGGAGTGGAAACTTCTCTGGCCTGTTTTGGCAATGGTTGCCTTCCCCTTCATTCGTCATCAAATGGGATTCGATGCAATCAACAGCGCCTTCCTGATTGCTGCAGTCCCCCTCGTGGTCTTCCCAACGATTCTCATCCTCGGCCAAATTTACAAGGGCGAAGAGTGGTGGAAACATCAACTGAAAGAGGGTGGTATTGTTGCATTGGCGGCCCTCGCCATCACGCTCTCTCTCACCGTTTGGCTCATCATCGAGTTCATTGTGCATGAAGCCCATCATTTCGGACATCAGGGGATTATCTTCGACTGGATTCAGTTTGAGATATTCGAGAGTGAAGCACTCATTGGCACCTCAACACTAAGCTTCGGTTTGTGGATTGACAGCGTTTCTCTAACCGTTTTATTCGTCGCTGCCTTCCTCTGCTTCCTCATTTGCTGGTTCGCAATCGGTTACATGACCACCGATGAAATCAACGAGGATCGGAACCACCGATTCTTCGCTGAGTTCGTTTTGTTTAGCATGGGCATGTTCGGCATGGTGCTTGCGGACAACTTCCTGTGGCTGTTCATCTTCTGGGAGATTATGGGACTGTGTTCCTATCTGCTAATCGGATTTTACTGGGAGAAACCCAGTGCAGCAGCAGCAGCCAAGAAGGCGTTCCGCACCACGCGCGTGGGTGATGTATTCCTCATGGTTGGCCTGTTCATGCTGTATGATTTGTATCACAGCCTAGAGTTCGCAGTTATCTTTGGAGATCCCACTCTAGGTGGAACGGTTCACGGTGCAGACCTCCAGTGGCCACTCTTCTTCATGTTCGTGGGTTGTGTTGGTAAGTCTGCACAATTCCCACTGCATGTGTGGCTTCCAGATGCGATGGAAGGTCCGACACCTGTGTCCGCGCTCATCCACGCTGCGACCATGGTCAACGCTGGACTGTATCTCGTCGCACGGATGTTCCCAATCTTCAGCGAACATCACTTTGAGGGAGATCTTTCGGATCTCGCGATGCTGATTGCGTGGATTGGTGGTATCACTGCTTGTATGGCCGCATTCATCGCCTTTGTTGCCAACGACATCAAACGTGTACTCGCTTACTCGACGATGAGCCAACTCGCCTACATATTCACAGGATTGGGTGCGGCTTGTTGGTTCGCCAATGAGGGCTACCATCATTACGCAACTCTCGCATTCGGCGCGTCCCTCTTCCATCTGTTCAACCACGCCATGGCGAAGGGCATGCTGTTCATGGCCTCTGGTTCGGTCATCCATGAGATGCACCACGCGCATGACCATGTCCATGGGCATGGCGATGATCAGCACGACTTTGATCCTCAGGACATGCGAAATATGGGTGGGTTGGCGAGCAAGATGCCGATTACGAGCACGGCGATGATGCTGGGTTCGATGTCGATTATCGGTATCCCACTCATCGGTGGATTCTGGTCGAAGGAAGGCATCGTCGGCCAAGCCTGGAACGTTTACCTGAAGGGTGGCGAATTGATTCTCTTCCCTGCCCTCTTGGTTCTGGCAACCGCAGGAATGACTGGCTTCTACATGTCACGAATGTGGTTCATGACATTCGCAGGAAAAGCGAAGACGGAGGCCGCTGAACATGTGCATGAAGATACACAGTGGATCAAGACCCCTCTCGTAACGCTCTCGATTGTCACGGCACTGAGCGGCTTTATTCTCGCCTGTGGTGAATTCGTATATTGGTTGGCAGACCCCGAACACTCTCATCTTCTGACTCATCTACTCGAACACCCTGGTGATGCTATTATTCACGAATTGGAGCATGCTTTCCTTCCATACGATAACACACTGAAGATTGTTGGATGGACTGCCATCTTGCTCTCTGCAGGTTTGGGTCCATTCATCGCGGCGCGTATGCATGGCGGCCATCTATCAGAAGGAGAGGAAGCCACTCCGATGACTGCTTGGTTGATCAAGTATTCCGGTAGTGTCGGCCACACCGATGTCGGCGAACTCGCAACCGGTGGATTTGCAACTGCACTCCACAATCGTCTGTACATCGATGATGCCTACGAATGGTTGATCGACAAGACAATCCTTCCATTGGCCACCATCTGCGCTTGGATTGACAAGAACTGGGTTGATGGTGTCATCAAGGGCATCGAATCGGGTAGTCAATCAACGAGTACATGGATTCGTCAATTCACGACTGGGCGCGCCAGTGACTACCTGCTCATGGCAGCCGTCGGTATGCTGGTCATCATCGGCATTCTCTGGGGGGTGGCCTGAGTGGAGATTGCTGAGTTGTTTACGATACTGGGCAACCCGTTGTCCGTCCTCCCACTGGTACCCATCACGGGCGCACTTCTGCTGATGCTTGTTCATTGGTTGGCTGATGATGAAAAACGCGAGATGCTGGCCAACCCGATTCGCTACGTCAACCTCGGAATTGCCCTTTTGATGTTGATTATGGCGACCTTGATTGGTCTCGAAGAGACCTTCGGCCTCGCGTGGGGTGAATATCTGTATCAGAACTGTGAGGTGGGCGCTCTCAGCACTGGGTCTTGCACTCTCATCAGCAGTATCGGGGTCTCATGGCACGTTGGGATCGACGCGCTTTCATTCCCAATGGTCTGGCTCACCACGCTCCTCATCCCAATCACCATGGTCGTGGAATGGAATGCCAAGAAGGGTGCGTACTTCCACAGCCTCATTCTGATGATGGAAGGTGCGCTCATCGGCGTCTTCGTTAGCCTCGATCTATTCGTCTTCTACGTCTTCTGGGAATTGACCTTGATTCCAATGTTCTTCCTAATTCTGATGTGGGGTGGTGAAGACCGTCGATACGCAGCACAGAAGTTCTTCATCTACACCTTCACGGCCAGCGTCTTCATGCTCGCTGGCATTCTCGTGATGTACTTCAACAACGATGCGAGTTGGGCTGGGAACATCACTGGAAAATCGTTCGACTTCATTCTGATGGCCAATCAGACCAATTTCATTGCCACCGAGGGTCTGCGCAGCGTCGTTTTCCTGTTGATGTTGATCGGATTCGCAACCAAACTACCGAGCGTACCGGTGCACACCTGGCTACCCGATGCACACGTGCAGGCTCCAACCGCCGGTTCGATGTTATTGGCCGGCGTCATGCTGAAGATGGGTGCCTACGGTTTCCTCCGGCTGGGTGTAACCCTCTTCCCAGACCAAGTCATTGAATTCCAGGCAATCTTACTCATCCTCGGCATGGTCAGCCTCGTCTATGGTGCCGTGGTGTGTTTGGGACAGATGAATCTCAAGCGAATGGTCGCCTACTCTTCCGTGAGCCACATGGGTCTGATTTTCCTCGGTGTAGCGACACTACAGCCACTGGGAATTGCCGGTGCGATCTTCATGATGTTCGCGCATGGAATCATCAGCCCACTTCTGTTCGCCGTCTGTGGCTCGTTCAAGCATCACTATCACACGTTAGAGATTGATTCGATGCGAGGCCTAGCGCACCACAGTCCAAAGATGAGCGCTCACATGATGGTTGGGTGGATGGGTAGCCTTGGCCTACCTTTGATGGCTGGCTTCGTTGCTGAGGTCGCCGTTCTCATCGCTTTCTACATGGCGTTCGGATGGTGGGTTCTCCTTCCCGCAGTGACACTTATTGTCACCGCAGCCTACTACTTGTGGAGCATGCAGCGCACAATCTTCGAAGGTGGTGGCGAGGCTCAACTCCCACCGACAATGCATGGAGACGAACCTCGAGATATCACTTGGCATGAAAACACGGGAATGCTCATCCTCGGTGTTCTCGCGGTCATCTATGGAATCTATCCCGACTTCTTCGGGATGTTTGAGATGATGTCTGATTGGTCGACTCTATTGGTTGAGAATGTCATTTATCCACCGGAGGTGAACCCATGAATGTAGGGACTCTATTCAGCGGTCCTGACATGGCCAGTACACTGATGCCTGAGTGGATTCTCCTGCTTGGTATTGTCGCGATGTTCCTCGTCCCCAATCTAGGCAACGCCACTTTCCGCCTTCCGATTCCAGGTACGAGCATCCGAATTCCATATTTCATCGGCGGCAAGCGCTTCGCGCTAACCGGTGATCCTCGTCTACCTGCAGCAATCGCAGCATTCACTCTCTTCGCGTCTTTCATCACGGCCCTATTCAGCCAGATGATTGATTCAGGCGTCGGTGTAGCTGAAGCTTGTGTGACGATGAACGGTTTGGTGCAAGATTGTGCCTCAGATGGCACCCACATCTTGCGTGTCGATGCGTTCAGTCGATTGATGGAGATGATTTTCACTGGTGCTCTCCTCTTGGCCATCATCGCCAATTGGGACCGATTACCAGCGACTCCACACCACCGCATTGCTCTCAAGACGCAGAAGGATGAATCTGTTGAGAGTCGCCGCCTCCACCGTCTCCTGAACAATCGCCGACAAGTTGACTTCGCATTGTTGGTTCTGATGGTTGCTTTGGGAATGTCTACCGTTGCCCTATCGACCAACCTCTTCGTACTCTTCGTAGGACTTGAATTGGCGAGCATGGCTTCCTATGTTCTAATCGCCTTCAACAAGGAGACACAAGCAGGTCCTGAAGCGGGGGTGAAGTATTTCATCGTCGGCAGTGTAGCCAGCGCCATTGGTCTGTACGGCCTCTCGATGCTCTACATCTGGAATGGTGATTTGTCGATTTATGGTTCGAATGGCCTCGCTGCAAAATGGGCGGCT
>JAKUOE010000024.1:11042-14052 GCA_022449845.1 Candidatus Thalassarchaeum sp. | reverse complement strand
TCCATGTCCCCACTCTTTGCTGATTCCATTGCGTCTCTGAGCGTCTTGCGAACCGTGGCATCATCCCATGGTTCTGATTGAGGCCACGGCCAAATCCCTGAAGGAGGGGGTTGAGGGGTGCTGTTTGGAATCGGCACTTCTGGAATTGCCGGTACCGCGGGGACCGCTGGAACCGAAGGCACTTCAGGGATGGCCGGAATAGCCGGTACCGCAGGGACCACTGGAACTGGAAGAGGCTCGGGTTCAGGGGATGGTTCGGGTTCTGAAGGAGTTTCAGGTTCAGGAATAGAGATGCCGTTCTCTGTCTCATCTGGGATTGCTGATGCTGATTGTACTGGCTCGATATCCGCGCTCTCCGTCATTTCGACGAGTTGGACAACTGGAGCGCTGTATTCCTCTTCCTCAAATGCTAGATCAGGGCCTTCACCAACGTCGAATTTTTCGACATTCTTGGGTGCATCAGCAGCTGTGAGAACATATTCGTCTTCCTCATTCGGTTTCTCACCCTTGACCCGAGCGACCTGTTGAGGGGCATCAAATTGATGCTCCATAGAAACCGCTTGGTCAACTTCGACCATGCCATCTTCTGCATAGGGTGAAACTTCAACGGTCATGTCATCCATTGAGAACGAATGTGCGGTCCAATCAACGAGTGGGTTTTCGTCAGAATCTTCTTCCTCTTCTTCTTGGAGAAGCGCATCGAACAGATCGCCGCTCTCTTCATCGGTAATATCCGACACCGTCTGGCGATGAGCGGCAACGGTGAATTCGTAGTAACAGCGTGAGCAGGAGTCGGCATCCTCGTCGTTCAACAACTGACAGAGCGGACAGGTTTGACCATCAACCTGATTCTTCCGCTTGCGACCGAACATCGTCCCACCCGAGAATAGGGCGCCCTCCATTCCGGTATAAGATTCGCTGCCCCCCGCTTGAAGGTCAAATCGTTCATGCAGTTGGCCCTAAGGGGCCAATTATGTGGTGGGAGGGTCCAAAGGCAGTCGTGTATCAGGCACCCTCATGGGAGACAAGAAAGGGAAGGTTCGCCGCATAAAGAGCGGGCCGCCCGCGGGACCTTCTCCAAGTCCATACGGTGATGAGGAAAGCGATGGAATCTCTTTTCCTCGTTCGCAAGATCACTTTGAACGATTCAATCGACTCATCGATTGGGAACTGGAAGACGAGATGGCTTCGGTGGAAGAACGTCTTCGAAAGTGGGGGCGTGATCGACTGGTCGAGAATGGGATTACTCTCTTCGATTTGGAAGCACGAAATGATGGGTGGTTGTTCGGAGAAAGAGTCGTCAAATTGTTCACTCGAGGTGAAGCTTTGCCGCACCATCGATTCCGGCATGGAGATATCGTAACACTCTCACGAAGAAATCCACTCAAGGAGAATGTAATCGAAGGAACCGTGTTGTCCCGATCTCGAAGATTCATTCGAATCGTTGTCAATGAACAACCAACGAAGATTCGGACCGATACTTGGCGTCTTGATCGTGGAGCAAACAGAATTGCCCATGATCGTATGGAGGCTGCAATTGAAGCCCTATTTAGTCAAGAAAATTCAACTCTACTTCGGGAATTAATTTACGGCCAGGTCCGTGATATGGAGGAGAGTTCGGCCAGATCAGCGAACCTCGGTGGTATCCAGAAACGATTGATGGCGCAGGCAAACCATTCAGGAAATCTCAACGAAATGCAAGCCGAAGCATTCGCGCGAGCCATGCAATATCGACTCTCCCTCATCCAAGGTCCGCCTGGTACAGGAAAGACGCACACGGCCGTAAGAATCCTCGCCGCTTGGGCTCGCAATGGTGCGGGACCAATTTTGGCCGTGGCCGATTCAAACGTCGCTGTAGACAATTTGTTGGAAGGATTGCTGGAACAGGGCGTCAAAGCAATTCGTCTTGGTCAGCCCGTGAAAGTTCGAGAATCGCTGAGAGATGCAACCATGGCGGCGCAGATGGAAGAACATCATCTCCGTGAAGATGTGGATACGGTCATCGCTCTCAATGAGGATGCGATGCGAAGATTGCCGGCCCTGAAGGGGAAGGAGAAAGGATTGGCGCACCGGGACATCAAGAAAGGATGGAAAGAGGTTCGCAGAATTGAGAATCAAATGCGAGATGACATTCTTGAACATGCTCAGGTGATTTGCGCGACATGTGTGGGTTCAGGAGATTTGCTACTGGATTCTCGTCGATTTCCTCTCGTTCTCCTCGATGAAGCGACACAGGCAACTGAACCGGCTTCGCTAATCCCGTTGACCAAAGGAGCAAGACACGTGGTCCTTGTCGGAGATCATTGCCAATTGCCTCCAACTGTCATTTCTCGAAGAGCAGAACAAGAAGGGTTGGCGCGATCACTGTTTGAGCGATTGGTAGCACTGGGTGCTCCGTCAACAATGCTCACCACACAATATCGAATGCATCCTGTCATTAGAGAATGGCCAAGTGAGCGATTCTACAAAGGACAACTGGAAGACGGTGTGGGCGCCGACGAACGACCGGCTCCTGCTGGCTTCGTGTGGCCTGATTGGGATGCACCGGTCGCTTTCATTCCTGTTGAAGGATCTGAAGATACCAGTCCCGATGGAGCGTCTAGGCAGAATATGGATGAGGCGGGGCTAGCTGTACGGGTGGTCGATATGTTGCTTTCAGGAGGAGATATCACACCACACGATATCGGAGTAGTGACACCTTACAGCGGCCAGGTTCGATTGCTGAATGACTTGTTTGAGAGCGCAGGGGGGAGAGAAGTGCATGAACGATATCACGGCCTTGAAATCAAGACAGTGGATGGGTATCAAGGACGAGAGAAAGATGTCATCGTTCTCTCAACTGTACGTGCCAATGAAACTGGTGAATTGGGCTTCCTTACAGATCGACGACGGTTGAATGTCGCAATCACAAGGGCGCGGAGAGGATTAATCCTCATCGGACATCCGCGAACACTGCGAATCGATTCAAACTGGGAATCATGGTGTGATTGGGCGTCTGAACGTGGTCTTG